>NZ_LADY01000031.1:0-11217 GCF_000961715.1 Roseovarius sp. BRH_c41
ACATAAGTCAGCCGGCGACACAGGCGCGATGGCGGTTTTTTGCCATTTGCGTTTCATCCTGCGATAAACACTCTCTTCAAAGGCGTCCGGGGCGAGCCACTGAAATACAGTCCACGAAAGACGTGGAATTGCGGCAAATTCGGCGGGAGAATCCCTTGACGCGCCTGCGGTTTGGGCCTAAAGACCCCAAACGGAATTCGGGGCGCTGCCTGTGGTGGTGCCCGTTTGTGTTAAGAAGGGCCAGCACGCGCCCTCAGCAAGAACGAGGATGACCCCATGTCGCGCCGCTGTGAACTGACTGGAAAAGGCCCGATGGTTGGCAACAACTCCAGCCATGCAAATAACAAGACACGTCGTCGGTATCTGCCGAACCTGAACGACGTGACCCTGCAATCCGAGACCCTGAATCGCGGCATCAAGCTGCGGATCTCGGCGCATGCCCTGCGCAGCGTCGATCATCGTGGTGGTCTGGATGCATTTCTGGCCAAGGCCAAGGACGACGAGCTGTCGGCCACCGCGCTGAAGGTCAAGAAAGAGATTGCAAAGGCACAGGCCGTCGTCGCCTGAGGCCTGTGATCTAGAAGACTGGCGTGCAGCCCTGCCCAATGTGGCGGGGCTGTTTGCGTTTGTCGCTTGCCGAGCGTGACGGTGCGGGCCTATATCTCGGTCCCATGAGACAGCATCGCCCGATATTGGCCTTGGGCCTTTGCCTGCTTCTGGCACTGACGAGCCAGAGCCTTGCCGTGGCGCGCGGGGCCGCACAGCCCGTGGGCGAGATCGTGCTCTGCACCGGAACGGGTCCTGTGACGGTCACAGTGGATGGTGAGGGCCAGCCCGTCGTCACACCGCATCTCTGCCCGGATTGCCTGCCGGGGTTTGCCGTGGTTCTGGAGGCGCGCCCTGTCCTGACGGAGTGGCACGCGCCCGCGCGGCGTCTTTCGCTCACGACGGTCATCTCGGATGTGGTGACACGCAGCCTGCCTGCGGGCGTCGCACGGGCACCGCCCTTGGCGGTCTGACCCCCACGCCACTACTGACACACAGACCTGAAAGGAGCGACTGATGTCTCTCACATCCAAGCTATTCGCGGCGCTTGCCGCAACCGCCCTTGCCGCGCCCGCTCTGGCGCAGGAAATTCACGTGCTTGACACCTATGCCCGCAGCGCCAGCCCGACGGCCAAGACCGGCGCGGCCTTTATGCTGATCGAGAATATCGGCGATGCCGATGATCGTTTGATCGGCGCTGCCTCTCCCGCCGCACAGAAGGTGGAGTTGCACACCCATATCGAAGAGGGTGGCGTGATGAAGATGGTGCATGTCGAGGAAGGCTTTGCGGTGCCAGCCGGAGAGATGCTGGTGTTGCAGCGTGGTGGGGCGCATGTGATGATGATGGGTCTGACGGAGAGTTTCGAGCAGGGCATGATCGTGCCGCTGACGCTGGTCTTTGAAAAGTCCGGAGAGATCGTGGTTGATGTGCCTGTCGATTTGACGCGCAAGCCGGAAGACGGTCATGGCAAAGGCCATGGGACCGGGAACTGAGCCACGACAACCTGAGTGAGCGTCAAGGGTGAGTGGGCGCAGAGGGTATGGGGACATTGGACCTGTACGATAAGCCGCGCGGTGCCCGTCCGTCGGGTGGGCGCTGCACCACAGTCGGCTGTCACTTTATGCCTGCCAAATACATCCGCGCTATCAGTGTGTTGTGACGTCGCAAAAGCGCCCGCCCGGTGGGGCGGACGGGCGCTGCGCGGCGGCGCTTCGCGCCTTGATTCCGCGCTTTTGGGATTGGGGCGAATGTCCGCTTAGGGCCGAGACTGACCAGAGAAGTCCCATGCGCGCCGGGACACTCTCGCGGATCAGCCCACTGCGCGACCGGCGACCTTGTCGAGATGGGCGCGCAATTGCTCGGCCTCGTAGCGGGCCTCGCGCAGACCGTCCATTGTCGCGGCCAATTCGGCCTCGGTCTGGCTGATCTGGTTGGTCAGCTCCGCCTCGCGCTGTTGCAGATAGGTGATCGCCTGATCGCGGGTTTCTTCAGCCTCGTGCAGTTCCTGCGCCATGCGTTCGAGTTCGCCGACATCAGACCCCGGCACACGGATGAAGCGATGCACCAGCCAATTGGCGAACCAGCCCATGCAAAACGCCACAAAGAGGACGATGGCGGTCGCGATGATAAATTCGGTTCTGTTCATTCGGTGGGTTGGTCCTGCGTGGTCTCTTCGGCCTCAGTCCCTTCTTCCCCCGGTTCTTCGAGGCTTTCAAGCGCTGTTTGCTCATCTGGCACCGGCTCGGGCCGGATCAGGCGGAATTCGATGCGCCGGTTGGTCTCGCGGCCCTCTTCGGTCTCATTGTCGGCGATGGGGGTGCTCTCGCCGTAGCCCTTGGCGTCGAGCGACGAGGTGAGCACCCGGCGCAGGCGCAATTCATCCAGCACGGCGCGGGCGCGGGCGAGGCTGAGCTGCTCGTTCATTTCTTCGCGGCCCTGGCTGTCGGTATGGCCACCGATCACCATGGGAATTTCACCGCAGTCTTTGAGGATGTCGGCGATGTCATCCATGATCGCGGCGCCCTGCGCGTCGATGGTGGCCGATCCCGGCTCGAAGTTGATCTTGCGGGTGGATTGAATCTCGGCGATCTGCGCCTCGCATTCGTCTGGCGTGGGCAGGCCTGCCACCGGATCGAGCGCCTTCTTGTAGGTCACGTCGATCGAGTATTTCTCGGCTCCGCCCAATTTGTCCGAGAGGAACTGGGCGATTTCGGCGCTGGCGCTTTTGCGGCCTGTGTTGCCCTGGACGCTGAGATTGTCGGGGGTGACGGTGACGACCCCGTTGGACAGATAAGACAGCACCTCGAGCCCGGTCAAAACGCGGATGGACCAGTCGCGCGGCAGGCCCTCGGCGACGCGGGCGGTCAGATGCACCGCATTGGACGAAAACCGCGCCTTGGCAAAGCTGCGCACGGTTTCGCGGCTGGTTTCGCTGCCGACGCGGCCACGAATCAGCACTTGGCCTTCGGGCGAGAGCGTGGCCACAAATTCAGGCGCGACGGGTTCTGCGGTATCGGGGGGCGGCGGCAGGGTCGCGGTCAGGGCGAAGACATCGGGCAGATCGGCCTCGAGCTTGCCTGCGACATCGTCAAAGTCGCTTTGCGGGGTGCCTTCGGGGGCGAGAAGGGCGACATCGGCATCCGAGAAGGTGATCGAGCCACCGCCGAGGTCGGCGAGGGCCGCAATCGCCAGTTCGGCGGCACGTGCCCATTGTGGCGAGGGCACGCCCATGCCAACCACACAATCGGTCCGCTTTTGCATGCCCGCCTTGCCGGCCGCGCGCAGGATACGGTCGCGCGCCTCGTCGGTATCGGCGGAGCAGGCATCGAACCGCGCGCCCGTCCCGTCGATCACGAACCGCAGGGTAAAGGGCGTGATCACCGGACGGGGCGCCGAGATGGCCAGCGCAAGGCGCACATCGTCCGGGGCGCTGCGGGCCAGCTCTGTCTCGATCTGGCGCTGCGCCTCGGGGCTGTCGACCATGGCCGTGATCTCAACGCGCTCAGCGCTCACCGAGATTTTGGTCCGGGGCAGTTTGCCCAGCGAGCGCACGGCAAAGCGCAGCGCATCGGGCCAGGTTTCGGGATAGGGATAATCGGCGGCGTCCAGCAGGTCGGCCACAGGCACGTCATTGGTCGCAGAGGCGATATCCGCCAGAAGTTTGTCGCGGTCCGTGGCGGCGGGGACGAGGCCAATCAGAGAGATGCCGCTGTCATTCCGCAGGATTTCGATGGCAAAGCGCGGCGGCGCGATATCGGCCGCATCCTGCACCAGCATCTGGTCGATCACCCGCGCGGCATCGACCACGGTGCCCGCGAGCGAAAGCGCCTTGAAGCGGGTCGCCTCGGAGGGGGCGGTGCCCGCGAGGAAAAGCTGGAGTCCGTCGCTGTCGACATCAGCCCAGACAAGACCCGCGCGGTCGAGCGTGTCACGCACGGCACGGCGCGAGCTATCCTCGATGGCGCTGACGGCAAAGCCAGCGGCGACGACCGCAAGCACCGCTGCGCCGGCAAAAGTTCCTGCGATCGTGAAGGCGGATGATAAACGCATCGGGCAATGGCCAATTTATGAGTGCTGCCCACGTCTTTAGGCGTGCGGCGGGGTGAGTTCAATCACAGCAGACAGGCAACGGCGAAAAACGGCACAGGCAAGAGGCCTGCGTCACGGTTGGAGCGAAAGAGTTGAAGCAGCCACGCGGTATCGTCAAGACGCAAGTGGCGCATCTGGCGCTGCATATGCCAACCCATCGCCCAAGGGCCGCAGAGCGCCAGAAGGAGTGCGGTCAGCCGCGCGTCAGGCACCGCAAGAATGACCGCCACCGCCATCAACGACACTGTCGCCACCAGAAACCAGCGCAGCCAGCGGGGCGAGTTGTCCCCAAAGAGCCGCGCGGTGGATTTCACGCCGATCAGCGCATCGTCCTCGGCGTCTTGATGGGCATAGATCGTGTCATAAAACAGCGTCCAGGCGATGCCCGCGAAATAGAGGATCACCGCCGGGGCCTCCAGCCGCCCGGTGTGGGCGGTCCAGGCGAGGAGCGCGCCCCAGTTGAAGGCAAGGCCGAGAAAGACCTGCGGCCACCATGTAAAGCGTTTGGCAAAGGGATAGACCGCCACCGGCAGGAGCGACAGCACGCCCAGGGCAATCGCGGCGGTGTTGAAGGTCAGGAGGATGGCAAAGGCGATCAGCGCCTGAGCCGCCATCCAGATCAGCGCGCCGCGCACCGTGACCTGACCCGAGGGAATCGGGCGCGAGGCGGTGCGCGCCACGGAGCCGTCGATATGCCGGTCGGTGATGTCATTCCAGGTGCAGCCCGCGCCGCGCATGAGAAAGGCCCCAAGCGCACAGCCTGTGAAGATCCAGAGATCATGCCAGCTCGCCTGCCCGTCCGAGAGCATGGCCAGTGTAAGCCCCCACCAGCAGGGCAAGAGCAGGAGCCATGTGCCGATGGGCCGGTCCGCGCGCGCCAGCCGCAGATAGGGGCGTGTGGCGGCAGGGGCGAGACGGTCCACCCAATTGCCAGCATAGGCATCGGCCACCTGCCCCGTGGCCTCTGGCGTCTGGTTCTTTGCGGTCATATGTTGGCCCCATGAAAGCAGCGAAGATCAGGCTTTATCTAGAGCACCCGTTGGGGGAAGGGCAAACCATTCCTCTGACGCAACCACAGGCGCATTACCTTTTTGGGGTGATGCGGCAGGGCGTGAGCGATGCGGTTCTGGTGTTCAATGGTGAGGCCGGGGAATGGCGCGCCGAGGTGATCGAGGCGGGCAAGCGCGGGGGCATTTTGCAGATCGCGGAACAGACAGCACCGCAGCGTGATCCGCCCGACCTGTGGCTGATGTTCGCGCCGATCAAGAAGGCGCGCACCGATTTTATCGTCGAGAAAGCCGCTGAAATGGGGGCCGCCCGTATCATCCCGGTGCAAACCGAGTTTACAAATTCCGAGCGGATCAGACAGGATCGCTTGCAGGCGCATGCCGTCGAGGCCGCAGAGCAATGCGGCGGCACCTATGTGCCCGAGGTCAGCGATTTGCACCGGCTGGACCGGATGCTGGCGGATTGGCCGGAGGCGCGGCAGGTGATGTTCTGCGATGAGGCGCTGGCGGGGCGCGCGGAGGGGCTGGGCCGCGATCTGCCCCGCGGCGCGCCTTGGGCCATTCTGATCGGCCCCGAGGGTGGGTTTTCGGAGGCCGAGCGCGCGCGTCTGGCCGCGCTGCCGCAGGCGCATGCCGTAAGCCTCGGGCCGCGTATCCTGCGCGCCGATACGGCGGCGGTGGCGGCGATGACGCTCTGGCAAAATAGCTTGGGGGACTGGACATGAGCTTTATGCGCGCCGAGGCACGCGCCGCCCTCTGGCGCTGGCGCGAGGTGGTGAGCGGACTCGGGCTCACCGCGCTTGGGCTCTGGTGGGGGATTGGCAGCTACGGCCTCCTGCAATGGCTGGGCTATGCGCTCTTGATCCTTGCCGGGGCGGTTCTGCTGATGGGTCTGCAACGGGCGCGGTTTCGGGCGGGCGCGGGCGGTCCCGGCGTGGTGCAGGTGGATGAGGGACAGGTCGCCTATTTCGGGCCGCTGACGGGGGGCGTCGTGGCGATCCGCGATCTTGAGGCGCTGACGCTCGATCCGACGGGGCAGCCCGCGCATTGGGTGCTGAGCACGCAGGGCGCGCCAGCGCTGCATATCCCGCTGACCGCCGAGGGGGCAGAGGCGCTCTTTGACGCCTTTGCCGCCCTGCCCGGCCTGCGCACCGAGCATATGCTGGCACAGATGCGCCGCCTGCCCGATCACCCGACTGTGATCTGGCAGAAAACGCAAACCGCGGCCTCGCACCTTAGGCTGCATTGACAGTCCGAGCGTTTGACGCCAACTGTGTCGCCCGAGACAATGCCCTGATCAGGAGGCCCGAACATGTCCATCCCACAATCCGGCGGCGGGCCGATCGAACGCCATGAGCAACTGGCCGAATATCTGGCAAGTGGTTGCAAACCCAAGGAAGATTGGCGCATTGGCACCGAACACGAGAAGTTCGGCTATTGCAAGGACACGCAGCGCCCTATCCCCTATGAGGGACCGCGCAGTATTCTGGCGGTCCTCGAAGGGCTGCGCGATGGGCATGGCTGGGCCCCTGTGGAAGAGGGTGGCAAGCTCATCGGCTTGGAAAAGGACGGGGCCAATGTCAGCCTCGAGCCGGGCGGGCAACTGGAGTTGTCCGGCGCGCCGCTGGAGACAATTCATCAGACCTGCGACGAGGTGAACGACCACCTGCGCGAGGTCAAGGATATCGCCGACAAGGTGGGCGTTGGCTTTATCGGTCTTGGTGCTGCCCCGATCTGGATGCATGACGACATGCCGCTCATGCCCAAGGGCCGCTACAAGCTGATGGACAGCTATATGCAGAAGGTCGGCACCATGGGCCGCACCATGATGCGCCGGACCTGCACCGTGCAGGTCAATCTCGATTTCGCCTCTGAGGCGGATATGGTGCAGAAACTGCGCGTGGCGCTGGCGTTACAGCCGGTGGCAACAGCCCTTTTCGCCAATTCGCCGTTTTTCGAGGGCAAGCCCAATGGGCACAAGAGCTGGCGCGCGCGGGTCTGGCGCGATCTGGACCCCGCGCGCACCGGCATGTTGCCCTTCGTGTTCGAAGAGGGTTTCGGGTTTGAGGCCTATGCCGATTACGCGCTCGATGTGCCGATGTATTTCGTCTATCGCGATGGCAAGTATATCGACGCTTTGGGGCAGTCGTTCCGTGACTTTCTCAAGGGGGAACTGCCTGCCCTGCCCGGCGAGAAACCGACGCTCAGCGATTGGGCCGATCATCTGACCACCACCTTTCCCGAGGCGCGGATCAAGAAATTCATGGAAATGCGGGGGGCCGATGGCGGCCCGTGGCGCAGGCTCTGCGCGCTGCCTGCCTTTTGGGTCGGCCTCATGTATGACCAATCCGCGCTCGACGCGGCTTGGGACATTTGCAAAGGCTGGGATACCGAGACGCGCGATGCGCTGCGGGTGGCGGCCAGTGTGGACGGGTTGCAGGCGCGGGTGGGCGACATCCATATGCATGAACTGGCCCGCGCGGTGCTCAATATCTCTGAGGCCGGTCTGAAGGCGCGCGCGCGCTCGGGCGGTGGCGGCATGATCCCGGACGAGACGCATTTCCTCAATGCGCTGCGCGAGAGCGTCGAGACCGGCAAGACCCCGGCCGATGAATTGCTCGACCGCTACAACGGCGATTGGAAGGGCGATCTGAGCCGGATTTACGCCGACTACAGCTACTGACAGGTGGATCACGCCGGCAGGGCGCTGCCCGTGCGGGTGCGGGTGCGCAGCAGGATCAACACAATGATCCCGATGTTGAGGAAGTTCCACGCGATGCCGTTGAGAAACGCCATGTGATAGCTGCCGGTCAGGTCATAGATCCAGCCCGTCATCCAGCCCCCTAACGCCATACCGGCGATGGTTGCCATCATCACAAAGCCCACGCGGCGTCCGGCCTCGGCACTGGGCATGTATTCCCGCACGATGACGGCATAGCTGGGCACGATGCCGCCCTGCGCCAGTCCGAAGACGAGGCTCACAATATAGAGCGAGGTCAGACCACCCGAGGGCAGATAAAGGAACAGCGCCAGACACTGCAGCGCCGAGCCGATCAAGAGCGTGCGCACGCCGCCCAAACGGTCGGCGAGCAGGCCTGAGACAATGCGCGAGGCGACGCCCCCCAAGAGCATGAGCGACAGCATCTGCGAGCCCACAGCGGGGCCGTAGCCCAGATCGACGCAATAGCTGACGATATGGACCTGCGGCATCGACATGGCCACGCAGCAGCCAACCCCGGCGAGGCCCAAGAGCAGGGCCAGAGTGCGCGGCGAGAGGCCTGTGGCCCCGGCGCGGGCCGAAGAGAGGCTATCGGCATGGGCGCGCGCCGCAAGCGGCACCCGGCGGCGCAGGAGCAGGGCCAAGGGGATCACCCCCGCCACGGTCACCACGGCCAGCACCATATAGACCGCCCGCCACCCCTGTTCTGACAAGATCCCCGCAAGGATCACCGGCCAGATTGCGCCCGAGAGATAGTTGCCACTGGCGGTGATTGCCACCGCGATGCCGCGCCGTTTGAGAAACCAGAGCGAGATGTCGGCGATGAGCGGGCCAAAGCTGGCGGCGGTGCCGAATCCGATGAGAAATTGCAGCGCCGACAGGATCAGCACCGTGGGGCTGATCGCGGCTAGCGCCGTCGCGCAGGAAATCAGGATCGCCGCGCCAATCAGGGCTGTTGTTACGCCGTAGCGGTCCACCACCCGGCCAATCCCGAGATTGCCCAGCGCAAAGCCGATCATGGTCAAAGTATAGGGCATCGAGGCCGCCGCGCGGTCGACGCCAAACTCGGCCTGCATGGCGGGCATCACGACGATGATCGACCACATGCCGACATTGCCGATCGTGGCAATGGCCAGCGACACGGCAAGGCGAGTCCAAGCATAGCGGCTGTCGAGAAGGGCGGCGTCGGCGTTCATGGCGCGACGATAGGGCGGCGCGCAGACGCTTACCAGCCACAAAATCGCACGCGCCGGGGGACGCTGTCCCCCGGACCCCCCGGAGTATTTTCAGCAGGGTGAATGGCACAGTTTCGCAGGGTTCATTTTGCCGCAAATCAGCATCCTCCGCTTGGCCCCGGACGCATGACACGCTAACAGTTGGCGCAAAAGGAGGGCTGCGCCCATGTCTACCGCCAAGACCCATACCGAGGCTCACAGCGAGACCCCGAGTGAGATTGCCCGCGACGTCATCCGAATCGAGGCCGAGGCCCTGACCGCGATGGGGGCAGCCCTGCCCAGTGACTTTGACGCGGTTGTGGCGCGGCTGTTGGAGGTGCGGGGGCGGGTGATCGTCTCGGGCATGGGAAAGTCCGGTCATATCGCCGCCAAGATCGCCGCCACCATGGCCAGCACCGGCACGCCGGCGCAATATGTTCACCCCGGCGAGGCCAGCCACGGCGATTTGGGTATGATCACCCGCGAGGATGCGGTGATCCTGATGTCCAATTCCGGCGAGACCCGCGAGTTGGCCGATATCATCGCGCATTGCCGCCGGTTCGCGATTCCCTTGATTGCCATTACCAAGAAGGCTGAGAGCACCTTGGGGCAGCAGGCGGATTTCCTGCTCACCCTGCCGAACGCGCCCGAAGCCTGTGCCATTGGCATGGCCCCCACCACGAGCACGACCTGCACGCTCGCCCTGGGGGATGCGCTGGCGGTGGCGATGATGCGGTTGCGCGGGTTCGAGCGCGAGAATTTTCTGGCGTTTCATCCCGGTGGCACCCTGGGTGCGCAGCTATTGCGGGTGTCGTCGGTGATGCATCGCGGCGATGCCTTGCCGGTCGTGCGCGAGACAACACCGATGGGGGAGACATTGCTGGAAATGACCGCCAAGGGCTTTGGTGTGGCGGCGGTGGTCGAGGATGGTCGGCTCTTGGCGGTGATCACCGATGGTGACTTGCGCCGGAACCTGTCGGACCTGATGGCGCGCACGGCCGGAGAGGTCGCCACGCGAAACCCCCGCAGCATTTTGCCCGATGCTCTCTTGTCAGAGGCTTTGGGGGTGATGAACACCAACAAGATCAGCGCATTGTTTGCCGTGGACGAGTCCGGGCAGCTTTGTGGGCTTGTGCATATCCATGATGCGCTCCGCGCCGGGGTGGCGTGACGCCGGTCAGGCGCTGAGAAAGCTCGTATAAGGGATATAGCGGACCAGGTCGCCGGGCTGAATAGTGGCCGCACCGTCGGGCAGTTCCACCAATCCTTCGGCCCAGCTCAGGCCACTGATGCGGCCAGAGCCCTCGGAGGCAAAGACCTCGGCGCGCCCATCACGGATGCGGGCGCGTAGATATTCGCGGCGGCCGGGTTTCTTGGATTTGGCAAAGGCTGCGGGCACATCAAAGCCTTGGGGCACGGACCACCCTGCGCCAGACAGAAGCCGTAATGCGGGGCGCGCGAAGATGAGCGCGCAGACGAGGGCCGCGACCGGATTTCCCGGCAGGCCAAAGACCGGCACGCCGCGCCAGAGACCCAGCGCCAGCGGGCGGCCCGGTTTGAGCGCGATACGCCACTGCGCCATCGCGCCCGCCTCATTCAGCAAGGCCGAGACGTGATCTTCATCCCCCGCCGAGGCCCCGCCGGAGGTGAGGATCGCATCGGCATTCTGGGCAGCACGATCAAGCGCCGCGCGGAGTGCGGCGCGGTCATCGGCGATACGCCCGAGATCAAGCGGTGCATAGCCCATCTGCTGCAAGAGACCCAAGAGCATGGGCCGGTTGGCGTCATAGATCTGCCCCTCGCGGGCGGGGCTGCCCGGCTCGACCAACTCATCGCCGGTCGAGATGACCGCGACGCGCAACTGATCGTGGATGGGCAGGTCAGAGAGCCCGACGGCGGCGCAGAGCGCCAGATCGGCAGAAGTGATCACACGGCCCGGCGCGAGCACCGGCGCGCCTGCCGCCACATCCTCGCCCGCGCGGCGGGTGTTTGCGCCGGGTTTGAGGCCGGCGCGAAAGGCGATGCGGTCCTCGCCCAAGGTCACATCCTCTTGCAGGATCACGGTATCGACGCCCGCAGGCAGGGCAGCGCCCGTCAGCACGCGGACCGCGTGACCGGAGGGCACTGTGCCCGGATAGGGCA
>NZ_LADY01000056.1:0-185670 GCF_000961715.1 Roseovarius sp. BRH_c41
GCCCGCCGCGACGGCCCCGGCCGCCGCTGCCACGCCACCGCGCAGAAAGGCGCGGCGGGAGGTGGGTTTGCCTTTGAATGTCCCTGACATCTCAAATGCCTCCTTTCAGCAAGTCGTTACGCGCCAATCACTTGGACGCTGTTATTGGGGGTGACACTGACCGTGCCGAGTTTGCGGATGTGGTTTTCGACAACGTCCCAGATTTCCGGGCCTTCGGTGTTTTCATTGACCGAGGCCCAACCGGCGACGACGTAGGATTTCGCGGGATCAATCGCCTCGCCGGTCTTGAGCAGGGTCATGTCGCTGATCCGGCTGCCCTGCGGCTGGTTGATGTCGATCCGATAGCCCATGCCGCCGATACGCACCATGTCGCCGCCCTGTTGGTAATAGGGGTCGGGGTTGAAGATATTGTCGGCCACGTCTTCGAGAATGACCTTGATGAACTCGCCGGTCATCTCGGAGCGATAGGCCTTGCCATAGGTCATGGAGGTGACGTTGAAGATATCCTCGCGGGTGATGTCCTGACCGGGGATCAGGCTTGGCCCCCAGCGGACGCCGGGGGACATGGCGATATCGGCCTCGCGCTCCGAGATCAGCGCGTCGCAGATCAGGTCATCCCAAGTGCCGTTGAAATTGCCGCGCCGGTAGAGCAGGCTGTCGGTCTTGCCGATGACTTCTTCGAGGTCGCTTTTGAAAGGTGCTCGTTCTGCGTCGATGAGGGCGGCCACCTCTTTGTCGGGCTCGATCACGTCCGAGAAAATCGGGATCAGCTTGTGCCGAAAGCCCATCATCCGGCCGTCGCGCACATCAAGATCAACGCGGCTGACGAATTTGCCGTTGGAGCCGGAGGCGACGATGATCGTCTCGCCGACGAGCGCGGGCTCGGGCAGGGCGTCATGGGTATGACCCGACAGGATCACGTCGATACCGCTGACAATACCAGCCATCTTTTTGTCTACGTCAAAGCCGTTGTGGCTCAGCACGACGACAAGCTGAGCGCCCTGCCCCCGCACCTCATCGACCATGGCCTGCATGTTTTCGTCACGGATGCCAAAGCTGTATTCGGGAAACATCCAGCCGGGGTTGGCAATGGGCATATAAGGAAATGCCTGTCCGATAACCGCGATCTTGACTCCACCTCGCTCGAAGAAGGTGTAGGGCGGAAACAGTTCTGCCGGTTCATCCCATTCAGCATCAAAAATGTTCTGACCAAGAGCAGCGAACGGCAGGCTTTCAACGATCTCTTGCACTCGTTCTGACCCGAGGGTGAATTCCCAGTGAAAGGTCATCGCGTCGGGTTTCAGCGCGTTCATCACGTTGACCATGT
This sequence comes from Roseovarius sp. BRH_c41, assembly GCF_000961715.1. NCBI lineage: Bacteria > Pseudomonadati > Pseudomonadota > Alphaproteobacteria > Rhodobacterales > Roseobacteraceae > Roseovarius > Roseovarius sp. BRH_c41. The sequence continues at coordinate 1,328 of NZ_LADY01000056.1, forward strand.
CCTGACCGGCGGTTTTGTAGCAGGTATAAGAGCCATGCCATGTGTCGCCGCCATCCAGCAGGATTGCATCGGGGCGATCGGCGCGGATGGCGTTGATCACGGTCGCGACGCGATCAAGCCCGCCGACTTTGCCGTAAGACTGCGCGAGGGCACTGAAATCGTCAGCGGACAGGGCGTAGTGCGAGGGGCTGCCATCGTCGATGCCATAGAGCTTGCGGAAATCGGCGCCGGTGACATGGGGCACAGCACCCTTGTTGCCGCCGACACCGATATTGATCGACGGTTCACGGAAATAGATCGGTTTGAGCTGTGCGTGAATGTCAGTGATGTGGATCAGGCTGACATTGCCAAAGGTGTCGAATTGCAAGAGTTGGTCCTGAGTCAGCGCCTGTTGCGCCGCCAGCTTGGCCCAATTGCCAAAGGAAGACGCCCCAAGGATGGCTGAGGCCGCCATGCTTGTCTGAAGAAAATCACGCCGCGAGATCATGGTGGACCTTTCCAACTCCCGCACGCATCACATGCGGATTTTTGAATGTTTTGAGGTGTGGAAAACCCCGCCGACACGCGGTCAGGCGGGGCATTCCGATCAGTTTCGGATCGACGGTCCTTCGACCGACAGACCATTGCCGCGCGAGGCGACATAGAGCTCTAGCGCGATGAACTCGGGGCTGCCTTCGGCAAAGGTTTCGGCCCGGGTATCGCGAATGCAGCCCTTGAAGCGGTCGTGCGCGCCATTCAGCTTGGTGTTCTTGAGTCGATAGGCCGGAAAGCCGTTGATCTGCCCCTGGCTCAAGTGATCCGCGCGGATCATGTTGCCATAGTTCTGCTCGTGACAGTTGGCACAGGACAGCTCGAGCTGACCATAACGGGTGTAGTAGATTTCCTTGCCCTTTTCCCAAGTCGCCTGACCAGGACCGTCAATCGCCACGTTGACCGGCATGCCACGCGAGACAGAGGCGAGCAGCGCGGTCATGTTGACCATATCGCTCCCGCTATACTTCCACTTTTCTGCGCCCATCCGCTCTGTCCGGCAGGCGTTGATCTGCGTTTCGAGCGTGCGAACCTCGCCAGCGGTCTCGTTCCACTTGGGATAGACAGCGCGGACACCCTTCATGCTCTCACTGGCATTGTCATGACAGCTTGCGCAGGATTTGCCCTCGGTGCCTTCGGCGGTTTCCCATGCGGTCATGGCATTCTCGACAAAGATCATGCCGGGATTGTCGAAATCGTCGGCCTGCATGGCACGGGTATCCGCCTCGCGGAAATGCCAGCCAGACAGCACCTCGTCGAACCTATCCGCAAGATGCGCAGGTGCCGCGGTGCGGGTGGTGATCTCGATTTCGTCGTTCACGACGAGCGTGTCATCAACCGGGTCAGCCAAGGCCGCCCCCGCCAAAAGCGCCGTTGTGCAAATCAGGCTGGTAATCCGTCCTGTTCTTTTCATTCTCGTCCCTCCCTTGACGATTGGCCCTTATTTCAGCGCGATTGGCTTGATGTCCTCGTAGACCGAGCCATCGTCATCGTACCAAGTGAATTTGAATTCACCCGCTTCGGGCACCGTGGCTGCGAACTCGATGTAAGGGTTGGTCGAGATTGCGGGCTCCATGGTCACGTCGACGACGCTCTGACCGTTGAACTCGCAGGTGAACCGATTGATGATCGAGCGCGGGATGATGTTGCCTTCTTTATCCTTGCGCTGACCGGATTCCATCGGGTGGCTGATCAGGGTCTTGATCGCGACCGCTTCGCCTGCGGCTGCGGATTTCGGGACCTTGACGCGGGGTGTGACGTCTTGTGCCATTCTGATTTCTCCTACCTATGCCTCAGCCGCCGCAGCCGCCGATTGTAACCTTGACGTTGCTCGATGCCTTGGCAAAGGAGCCGTCGCTCATCTTGGCAATCGCCACCACGTCCTGCGTGCCCGCAAGACGGATGCGGGTGGACGCGGTTTGCGAAGCGGCCAGCGGTCCGAATTTGAAGGTTGCAACGCCGGGCGTCGGATTGCCCGTGGCCAGCACGAGGATTTCGACGGCACCGGGGGCCGCGACTTCGATCGGGACGGTGTTGCCGTTCTCGGCAATTTCGGGGGCGGTCAAGGTGATACCGCTGTCGGCCATGGCAGCGCCGCCGGTGAATTCGGCGATACGGTCCTCGGCGGCGGCGGTGGCGCGCATGGGCAGACCAAAGGCAACAAAGGCCCCTGCTCCCATGATCATCACGTTGCGTCGTGTCAGTGTCATATTCTCAAACTCCTGATCTTGGTCACGCTCAGGGCGCGATCACTCTTTGAGGGTCACCAGATAGGCAACCACGTCTTCAACTTGCTGAGCGGTCAGAAGGGGGCCGAACGTGCTGTCCGCCGCCTCGCCGGTAAAGGCGTTGCCCGGCCGCGTGTAGCCATCCGTCCGGTAGAAGGAGGGCATCAGCGACTCGGGGAACATCATCTTGGCATTCACGACGATGCCGCGCAGGTCGGCCTCGCTCCACCGGGAGCCGGCGCCATCCAGCATCGGGCCGATTTCGCCATGAAACGGAACGTCGCTCATGTCGGTGATTTGATGGCAGGCGACGCAGTTGCCCAACGCGCGGTCCCCCAGCACGTCGCGCCCGGCGACCGGATCACCCGCAACGCCTGTGAGCGAGTCCGCAATCGCGCCATCGGTGAATTTGACATCCGTCGGCGCCACTTCAGCCGCAGATGCGCTCAGTGCCGCGCAGATCAGCGATACCGTGAAAATTGATCGTTTCATGCGTCCTCCCTAACACATTCAGATTTCTGTATATCATAGAGCACAATTCCGCGATCACACAACATTAAATTCGTATTCTTGAATTTAATGTCATTGCGCGGACCTGATCACTGCGATTTTCCGGCCTCGCGTTCGGCGATACGGCGGGCGTGATAGCGCTGAAAATCTTCTTCGGTATCAAGCGCGTAACGTTTCTCGTGAACCCATGTCAGCAGGTCCAGCGTCGTGCCCGGCCCAAAGGCTCCGGGCATCATCGCAACCGCTGCCTGAGCGGCGGTCTGATCCTCCGCGACCTCTTCAGGCAGAAACAGAATCGAGGGGGTGAACAGGAGGCCCCATTTACGCGCCGCCTGTTTCTCGGTCAGCGACTCACCGTCGAAATCGACAACCTCCAGATCGCCATGCAGGTTGAGTTGCACGACGAAATAATTCTCGCGGATGAAATCGGCGATCTCGGGGCGGGGGAACACCTCTTCGTGCATCTTGGTGCAGTAGATGCAACCGCGCTGTTCGACCATCACCATCAGACGCTTGCCCTCGGCATTGGCATCCGCCAGATCCTCGCGCAGATCCTTGAAGGTGTCGCGCATCCAGTCGGTCTTGTGCAGGCCGTCATCGCCCAGGTCCGCCGCAGCAATGGGCAGGGCGAACAGGGCGGCGGCCAGAAGGGTGAGCACTCGGGTCATCATGGTCCTCCTCGATCAGATGTTTTGAAAGGCTGGGAACGTCTCCAGCATCCATTGGGCGATGTAATTGACGCTGTCGGTGGCGATGAGCGCGGCAAAGACGATCAAAAGCAGCCCCATCGCCTTTTCCACCTTGGGCAGGTGGCGGCGGAACTTCGAGGCAAAGCGCAGGAACGGCCCGATAAAGAGCGAGGCCACCATGAAGGGCGTGGTCATGGCGAGGCCAAAGACCAAGAGCAGCACCAACCCTTTCATCGCCGTGGCCTCGGTGCTGGCGGTAAAGACCACCGCTGTCAGCACACCGCCCACGCATGGCGTCCAGCCAGCGGCAAAGGCAAAGCCCACCACATAAGCGCCGAGTACGGACATGTGCCGGGTATCGCCCGCGTCCATCTGGAACACGCGGTTGAGAAAGCCAATGCGCAGCACGCCCAGAAAATGCAGCCCGAGAACCAGCACGACGAGGGCGGCAAAGAGGCGAAATTCGGTCTGAAAGCCGCGGAACGCCTGGCTGAGGCCAAAGGCAGCCGCCCCTAGCAGCACAAAGACGGTGATGATTCCCGCCGAAAACATGACCGACGCGGCAAAGGCGCGGCGGCGTACGCCGGGGGCAAGACGACCCTCGGCGCTGATCTCGGACATCGAGGCACCAGCCATATAGCTGAGGTAAAACGGCACGATAGGCAGCACACAGGGCGAAAAAAAGACGATCAATCCCCCGACGAAGGCGCTGAGCAGAGAGACATCGAACATGGGGCATCCTCAGACGGGTTGATCCGCAAACATATTCAAACTATCATATGTTTTAGTCTGTCCGTCAATCGGAACACCGATGCATACGCTCGTTGCCTTTCTCGTCAGCCTCTCGCTGACATTCGGCCTGATCGGTCCGCTGTCGGCGGCAGAGCTGGTCATGGTTGAGCGACATGGTTGCCATTGGTGCGAGCAGTGGAATGCCGAGATTGCCCCGGCCTATCCCAAGACCATCGAGGGCACACGCGCGCCCCTGCGCCGGGTGCAGATCAACGCGCTGCCCGAAGACATCGCCTTTCGCAGCCACCCGGTCTTTACCCCGACCTTTGTTCTGGTCGAGAACGGCGAGGAGCTTGGTCGGATCGAGGGCTATGCGGGCGACGAGTTCTTTTGGTTTCTGCTGACACAGCTCTTGGATGCGCATCCCGATGCCACCAAGGCGCCGTAGTCGGCGATGCTGCGCCGCTCCCCCCCTCCTGGGATGGACGTGTCCGAAGAAAGCGTCGATGCGATGCTCACCCTTGCCCATACGGCGGCGGAGTTCCTCAAGGCGATCAGCCATGAGGGGCGGCTGATGATCCTGTGCCATCTTGCGACGGGCGAAAAGACTGTGACCGAGCTGGAAGAGTTGCTCTCTGCGCGGCAGGCGGCGGTGTCACAACAGCTCTCTCGGTTGCGGCTGGAGGGGCTGGTTACACCACGACGTGAAGGCAAGGCGATCTATTACCGTTTGACAGACCGGCGCGCGATACAGATGCTCGAAGTGGTCTACGATCTGTTTTGCAAGCAACCTTGACCAACCTGTCAGATCCTTGCCCACGTCAAACGGAGAAGCATCATGCCTGGCGGCATTCCTGAAACCCTGCTCATAGTTCTCTGTGGCTTTGCTGGCGGCGCGATCCTTGGGCTGGCGGCGCGCGTGGGGCGATTCTGCACCTTGGGGGCCATCGAGGATCTGCTCTATCAACAGAGCGATACGCGAATTCGCATGTGGGGGCTGGCGATTGGGGTGGCAGGCTTTACGGCCTTTGGCCTTGCCGGGATGGATCTGTTTGATATTGCCGCCAACGCCTATTGGATCACGCCCTGGTCACCCTTGGCGAGCGTTTTGGGTGGGCTGTTGTTTGGCTATGGCATGTCACTGGCGGGTAACTGTGGATTTGGTGCATTGGCACGGTTTGGAGGCGGCGATCTGCGGGCCTTTGTGATCGTGTTGGTGATGGGAATTTCAGCCTATATCATGATGTCCGGGCCGTTTGCGCGGTTGCGCATCATGGCGACTGAGGCCACCAGCCCCGCGCTTGACAGTCAATCCTATGCGCAGGTTTTAGGCGCATTCACCGGGTTACCGACGATTTGGGTCGGGCTGGCGGTGTCCGCGCTGATCACGGTGGCCGCGCTCGCGTCGCGGGATTTCCTGCGGAACCGACAGGCGCTCTTTTGGGGGGCGATGGTCGGGCTTGCTGTCACCTCGGGTTGGCTCGGCACCTCTTGGGTGGCCACACATGGATTCATGCCGCAGCCGGTACAGACCCATACGTTCTCTGCGCCGCTTGGCGAAACCATCATCTTTCTGATGACTGCGAGCGGCGGCGGTCTCAGCTTTGGCGTGGCCTCGGTCTTTGGCGTGCTTGCGGGTGCGTTTTGCGGCAGTTTGTTCAAGGGGCATTTCCGCTGGGAAGCCTGCGAAGACCCGCGCGAGTTGCGGCGTCAGATTCTCGGGGCGGTCTGCATGGGGTTTGGGGCAGTGCTGGCCTTTGGCTGCACGGTCGGTCAGGGAATTTCCGCATTTTCCGTGCTGTCGTTCAGCGCACCGATCACCTTTGCCGCGATTTTTGTGGGTGCGGCGATTGGCTTGCGTCAGCTCATCACCGGCTTTGCCTGATCGCCCGCCACGGTATCGGGGGCAAGGGCGGCAAAGGCATCGTATTGAGCGAGAAACACCTTGCCGGTGAGATCGCGCAGGAAATGCGCGCGGCAGAGGCGGTCCATCACCGGGCCTTTGACCTCTGACAGATGCAGGCGGATGCCCATTTCCTTGAGCCGTTTGGTGATCTCTTCCAGTGTTTCCACCGCGCTCAGGTCGATCTCGTTGATGGCAGAACACATCAGCACCACGTCACGCACCGGCCCCCCGGCCTGCACGCGCGCGAACACGTGATCCTCGATAAAGCGGGCATTGGCGAAATAGAGGCTCTGATCCGGGCGAAAGGTGACGATCGCAGGGTCGGTCAGCACCCTGTGGCGCAGGATATTGCGGAAATGCTGCGTGCCGGGAACAAGGCCCACTTCGGCAATATGGGGCCGTGAACTGCGATAGAGATGCAGGCCAATCGAGAGGATCACGCCGGCGGAGACGCCGGTTTCGACCCCGAAGCCGAGGGTGAGCAGGATGGTGCCCGCCACAGCCGCGAAATCCGCCTTGGAATAGCCCCAACTGCTGCGCAGGATGGCAAAATCCACGAGGCTGAGCACGGCCACGATGATCGTGGCGGCCAGCGTGGCAATGGGCAGAAAATAGATCAGCGGCGTGAGGAATATCGCGGCGATGGCCAAGCCCACGGCGGTGAAGGCCCCCGCGGCGGGCGTTGCGGCACCTGCGTCGTAATTCACGACAGAGCGGGCAAAGCCACCGGTGACAGGATAGCCGCCAGTAAGGGCCGCGCCGATATTGGCCGCGCCGAGGCCGATCAATTCCTGGTCCGGGTCGATCCGTTGGCGCTTCTTGGCGGCCAGCGTTTGCGCCACCGACATGGATTCCACAAAGCCGATCACCGAAATCAAAAGCGCGGGCACAAAGAGCGCGCCGACCAGCCCCGGTGAAAACGACGGAAGCGTCAGCGGTGGCAAGCCCTGAGGCACCGCCCCGACAACGGCAACGCCATGCTGATCAAGCCCGAAGAGCCAGACCAGAAATGTGCTGAAGGCCACCGCGATGACCGGCCCCGCCTTGGCCCCCATATCGGCCGCACGCGGACCGAACCCGCGCTGCACCAGCAGGGGTTTCAACCCGCGCCGCACCCAAAAGAGAAAGGCGGCAGACGCCACACCGATCAGCAGCGTGAGACTGTTGATATCCGCCAGATGCCACAGCAGAGACCAGAGCATGTCCGGCAGGCTTCCACCGCTCGCCTTGACGCCCAAGAGATGTTTCAACTGGCTGACGGCGATCAGGATGCCGCTGGCGGTGATGAACCCGGCGATCACCGGATGCGACAGGAAGTTCGCCAGAAACCCAAGGCGCAGAATGCCCATGGCAAGCAGGATCAGGCCGGACAGCCCGGCAAGGGTCAGCGCCGCCACGGCATAGCCCGCCGTGCCCGCCTCGGCCACATCGCCAATCGCGGCGGCTGTCATCAGGGATACCACCGCGACCGGACCCACGGCCAAGGCACGGCTGGTGCCGAAAATGGCATAGAGGATGATCGGAAGGATCGAGGCGTAGAGCCCCGCCTCGGGCGGCAGACCGGCCAAGAGGGCGTAGGCCAGCGATTGCGGGATCAGCATGATCGTCACGATCACCGCCGCCATGCCGTCATCTGTCAGCGCATGCCGGTCATAGTCGCGGCCCCAATCCAGTACCGGCAGGACGCGCCCGAGGCATTTCAAATCCATGTTACTTGTTCCGCGCCCCGTAAGAGGGGGCAATGTCTCAGAGCTTGTTCACCGGCAGTTTCAGCATCGGATTACCGTCGCTGTCGCGTGGCACCTCACCTGCGCGCATATTCACCTGCAAGGAGGGCAGGATCAGACGGGGCATATCCAGTGTCGCGTCGCGTTCGGTGCGAAATTTCACGAACTCCTCGCGGGTCCTGCCGCCGCCAACATGGATGTTATGCGCTTTTTCCGCACCCACGGTCGTCTCCCACTGAATGTCACGGCCATTCGGGCCATAATCGTGACACATGAAGAGGCGCATATCGTCGGGCAATCGCAGCACCTTTTGGATGCTGTCGTAGAGTTCACCCGCGTCGCCACCGGGGAAATCAGCGCGGGCCGATCCGCCATCGGGCATGAAGAGCGTATCACCGACAAAGGCCGCATCGCCCATCACATGCACCATGCAGGCGGGTGTATGGCCGGGCGTGTGCATGGCAAAGCACTGCATGCCGCCCACTTTGTAGGTGTCGCCATCCTTGAACAGGGCGTCAAACTGCGAACCGTCGCGCTGAAATTCCGTACCTTCATTGAAGATCTTGCCAAAGGTGTCCTGCACAACCAGGATTTTTTCACCAATGCCGATCTTGCCGCCCAGCATTTGCTGGATATAGGGGGCGGCCGAGAGGTGATCGGCATGGACGTGCGTCTCGATGATCCAGTCCAGCGTCAGATCGTGATCCAACATATAGGTGACCAAGGCATCGGCATGATCATAGGTGATCCGTCCCGCCGCCATGTCGATATCCATCACGCTATCGACCACGGCACAGGCCCGCGATCCGGGGTCTTTGACCACATAGCTGATGGTGTTGGTCGCCTCGTCAAAGAACGCCTTGACCTCTGGCGTCACGGTCATGTCCACGGGATAATCGGTCATGCTGTCACCTTTCTCTCTGCCTGTTTCGTCTGGATGGCGCGCGCCACCCAGATCCCGGCAAGCAGGGCTGCGACAAAGGCCAGCACGTCGGGCTTGCCCGAGCCAAGAGCCGGGATTGCCGCACCGGGGCAAAAGCCCGCAATGCCCCACCCGAGGCCAAAGACCGCTGATCCGCCGATCAGGCGCGCGTCGATGACCGTGTTGGTGGGCAGCTTGAACTCTGCCTCGACAATCGGTCCGGGGCGTTTGAGCACCACACGGTAGCCGATGAATGTGGTAACCAGAGCGCCCCCCATGACAAAGATCAGACTCGGGTCCCATGTGCCTGCGACGTCAAAGAAATTGAGCACCTTGGCCGGGTTTATCATGCCAGAGATGGCAATTCCCACACCAAACACAAGGCCTACGAGCAAAGCGGACAGGACGCGCATGGTTCAGACTCCTATAACGTGACGGATGATATAGACCGTCAAGAAGGCCACGACCATGAAGGTGAGCGTGGCAACGATCGAGCGTGGTGACAGCCGCGCGATGCCGCAGACCCCGTGTCCAGAGGTGCAGCCTGAGCCAAAGGTAACGCCGATGCCCACGATGAACCCGCCAATCAGGATCATCGGCAGGCTGATCGGCACCTCGACCACCGGCATTTGCCCGGTCAGCGCCAAGACCAGCAGCGGCCCCGCGATCATGCCGACCATCATCGCCGCGCGCCAGCTCTTGTCGCCCGGCACATCACCGGACATCAGGCCCGACAAGATTCCCGTGGCCCCCAGAATCCGGCCCTGAAACACCATCAGGAGCACGGCAGATAAACCGATCAACACACCACCAGCCAGCGACGCCAATGGGGTAAACTCTGTTTCAACACCCACCATATCGTATCCTCTCACGTCAAAACCCGGCTCTCTGGAGCCGATTTCCATTATATCATCATTTATGAATATATGAAGATGTGTTTCTTTTTCATACCCCCTGAGCGGTATGTCACGAAAATCTTATCACGCCTGACCCGACGGGTGAGCAGGGATAGATGCGGTATGGTTCTGCCGTGTATGCGCCGCTTGATTTGACAGAGTCTCAGCTCTTTTCGCGGGCCTTGTCCAAAGTGCCCCGTGCAATCGCCACCACGGCAAGCAAGGTCAAAGCCCAGAAGAACCATGTGATCGGCCCGCGCAGCAAGATGTCCGGCGCTCCCCCGGACATGAGCATGGATTTGCGGAAATTATCCTCGAGCAGCGGGCCGAGGATGAAGGCAATGAGAAAGGGGGCGGCGGGGATATGGTAGCGGGTCATCACAAATCCGACCCACCCCATAACGAACATCACCGCCACGTCAAAGATGCTGTTGTTGACGGCAAACACCCCATAGATGCAGAGCACGAGAACGATGGGCATCAAGATGCGCTTGGGAATATCGGCCACCGGCTTGAATCCCCGGATTGCCAGCCCGCCCACGATAAAGAGCAGGCCCGAGGAAAAGATGAGGCCGATGAAGAGGCCATAGATGATATCGACATTCATCACGAACATCATCGGTCCCGGCTGTAACCCATGCACCATGAACGCCCCGATGATGATCGCGGTGATCACATCGCCCGGCACGCCAAGTGCCAGTAGCGGGATGAGTGTGGCGCCAGCCACGCCATTGTTGCCAGCCTCAGAGGCGGCGACGCCCTCGATTTCACCCTTGCCGAAATTGGCCTTGTTGGGGGATTTGCGCCGTGCCTCGGAATAAGACAGGAAGGCCGCGGGGGCCGCGCCGATGCCGGGGATAGAGCCCAGAAAGACGCCAATGAAGCTGCCGCGCACGATAGAGCGGAAACAGCGTTTATACTCGGCAAACGTGACCCATTTGTTGCCCAGGGTCTGAACCTTGCCCATGTGCCCGGTGGGGTGCCAGACCATGTTGATGACCTCGGGGATGGCAAAGAGGCCGATCAGCACCGCGATGAAATTCAACCCGCCCATCAGGTTGGGGTGGCCGAATGTGAAACGGTTTGTGCCGTAGACGAGATCAAGCCCGATGGTGGCCAGGAGCAGGCCCAAAAGCGCCGCGAGAGCACCGCGCAAGAGGCTCTCGCCCGAGACGCCCGCAATGATGGTGAGCGAGAACAGGATCAGAGCAAAGAACTCTGGCGGGCCAAAGCTGAGCGCGAAAGAGGCCAGCCAGCCTGCAAGCAGGATCAGAGACAGGTTCGAGATCAGATCCGCTGTGCAAGAGGCCCAGAGGGCCATGCCGAGCGCGCGCCCCGCCTCACCTTTGGCGGCCATAGGATGTCCGTCAAGCACCGTGGCCGAAGAGGCGGGCGTGCCCGGCGTCTTGATCAGGATGGCCGGAATCGACCCACCAAAGATACCGCCCTTGTAGACGCCAAGGAGCAGCAAGATGCCGTTGATCGGCTGCATCGGAAAGGTAAAGGGCAGCGTCAGCGCCACCGCCATCGTGGCCGAAATCCCCGGAATCGCGCCACCGATGACGCCGATCACAATCCCGATGGCCAGCGAGACTAGCGCCTCGACATTGCCGACAAGCGCGAGACCGGCCATGATGCTGTCAATCATGCTCATGGCAACCTCACATAATCGCCCTGCGGGATGGCAACGCCCGCGACATGTGCAAAAAAGCCGTAGAGCAGGAGCGGAACCACCAGAGCGCAGATCAGCGCAGTCTTGGGATGGCGTGTCCTGACCAGAAACGCGAGGGCCGCAAAGGCCAGCATCGCGGCCCAGACCATGCCGATGTGGGGCAAGAGCCAGAAGGTTACAGCCATCAGCACCGCCATGCCCGCCAGCCGGATCAGACCCGCGCCGGGATCTTCAATCGGGTCATTGACGGGGGCGTCATCCTCATCCGGCTTGCGGTTGGCAAACAGCATGCCCAAACCCACAAGCCCGGTCAGCCCGGCAATCGCATAGGGCCAGAACCGGGGCGAGAGGACGATATTGCGAATATTGCTGGGGGCAGAGATCCAATACGGAATGGCGTAGAGGATCAGGAAAAGACAGGCTGCAAAGGCACCGATGCCCAGTTGCAGCTGAATTGCGCGTTTGCTCACCCTGATCCTCCCCGATCAGTTTGCTGGCCTTGATAGGCCGGGCATCTCTGCGCCCGGCCTATGCGTGTGACAGACTTCAGCCTTCGATCCGCATGCCGAGTTTATCGACAAGCGCGCGGAAGGTTTCATACTGCGCCTGAATGAAGGCGTTGGCCTCTTCGGGGCTCATCACGTCAATCACGGACCCGAGTGAATTCATCTGTTTGATGAATTTCTCATCTCCGGCGGCGGCAGCCATCCATTCACCCCATTTGGCCGCCACATCATCCGGCAGATCATCCGGCCCGGCAATGCCCGTCCAGCCCACCAGTTGGGTCAGATTGTGCTTGCCCAGTTCAACGGCAGTGGGCGCATCAAATCCTGCAACGGGTTCTGCCGTGGTGACGAGGATTGGTTTGAGCTGACCATTGGCCACGAAATTGGCAAGGGCGGACGTATTGGTGCAGATGAACGTCACAGTGCCGTTAAGTACGGCGGTCGCCGCCTCGCCACCTCCGCCTTGAGGAATGTGAATCGCCTTATCCAGCGGGTTCTCGACGCCGAATTCATCCAGCACCATCACGGCCGCGAGATGCAGCATCGAGCCGACGCCAGAAGAGCTATAGCTGGTGCCCTCGGATTCCGTCAGAGCGATGAGATCCTCGATCGTCTCGATGCCGGAATCCGGGCGCACGGCACAGGCGACGGGGTTGATTTCATAGACCGTCACAAAACGGAAATCGTCGAGTGAATAGGGGAGCGTTGCCTTCATCGCCGGGTTGACCGTGTGCGAGCCGACGCGGGCAAAGAGCATGGTATAGCCGTCCGCCTTGGCGTTTTGCACCGCAACAGATCCGGTGGCGCCCCCTGCCCCCGTGATATTCGACATGACCAGCGGCTTGCCGACCACGGTGCCCAATGGCTCTGCGATGGTGCGGGCCGAAATATCGGTCGCGCCGCCTGCGCCATAGGGAATGACCATGTTGATGGGGCGTTCGGGATATTCGGCCACTGCGGCGGTTGCCGTCAGGCCAAGTCCCATGGCGCAAACCGCGCCCAACTGTCTCAGCTTCATGTTTTCCTCCTCCTCTGTGGTGTCGGCGGCAGGGTGATCGCGGATTGCAACGCCGTCGGCTTTAGGTGTAACTTTAAGGCACGCTTAATATAAGCAATATTCCGTTACAGCTTGTGTTACAAAATCTTACGGAAGAGGCAGGGCATGTCAATCCGGCGCTTGCGCACCCTGATCGCGGTGGACGATCACAAGACCTTTAGCGCCGCTGCCGAGGCGGTGTTTGTCACCCATGCCGCCGTCAGCCAGCAGATGCGGAGTCTCGAAGAGGAATGGGGCATTGCGCTGTTTGACCGATCGCGACGGTCTCCGGAGTTGACCCCAACCGGTCGTGCGCTTGTCGCGCGGGCGCGCGACATTGTGCGCGCCTATGATGGCATCGTGCCATCGGTTTTAGGCGATGAAGGGTTTCGCGGCGAAATCTCTTTGGGCGCTGTGCCGATGACACTGACCGGGCTGACGCCATTGTCCGTGCGATTGCTCAAAGACAGCTTTCCGGACCTGCATGTGCGTATTGTGCCGGGCATGACGACCGCCTTGATTGCCGAGGTCGAGCGGGGCGCGCTTGATGCCGCAATCCTGTCGCGGCAGGGACCGTTACCGCCCGAAGTCGACCATGCCGATATTGCGCAGGAGCCCATGGAACTACTGGTGCCGCAAGAAATCGAAGGCGACGATGTGCGAGACCTTTTGACCCGATATCCGTTTATCCGGTTCAGCCGTGATGCCGTGGTGGGCGGGCTGATCGACGGCTGGCTGCGCGATAATGCGATTGCCGTGTCGGTCACCATGGAGTTGCAGGGGCTGGAGGCGATATCGAGCATGGTGTTGGCGGGGCTTGGTGTGTCCATCGTGCCGGCGCGCTGTGTGCGCGGGGTTCAGCCGCTACCGCTGCGACGACTGCCGTTGCCCCACGGAGCGCCCGTGCGGCAATTGACGTTGGCCCATCGCCGCGACAACCCACGTATTCGGATCATTCAGGAGATTCACATGGCTCTGCTTGGAGCGGTGGATATCGGTATCTTTACCCCCTCTGCCCGAAGCAGCGCTGCATGAACGCGGAAATCGTTGCCTACATCATCGCAGGGGCTGCGGCGGGCGGGTTCATCAACGGGCTTGCAGGGTTTGGCACGGCGCTCTTCGCGCTTGGATTCTTTCTCACCGTGCTGCCGCCGTTGCAGGCCGTGGCGATGCTGGTTGTGCTTTCGGTCCTCACGGGATTGCAAGGGGTCTGGGTGGTGCGCCACGCCATCGGCCAGAACAAACGGCGGCTGGCACGTTTCCTTGTGCCGGGGCTGGCGGGAATACCATTGGGCGTTCTGATCCTGAGTGTGATTGACGCGGGCACGCTCAAGGCCGTGGTGGCGTCCATGCTGCTTGTTTATGGCGGTTATTTTTCCTTTCGGGCGCGTCTTCCAAGGTTTGAGCGGCCAACGCCGCTGTGGGATATGCTCGTGGGTTTCTTGGGGGGCGTGCTTGGTGGCGCGGCCTCGCTCTCGGGGGCGCTGCCGATGATGTGGTGCACGCTGCGCCCTTGGCCCAAGCATGAGACGCGCGCCGTGCTGCAACCGTTCAATGTGGTCGTTCTTGCCGTAACTACGGCTCTTCTGGCGTTCAAGGGAGCCTATACGCGGGAAACTCTGATCTATATCGCGATTGCGATCCCATCCTCGCTCGCTGCCGCGCAGATCGGAATTGCGGTGTTCAAGCGTCTGCCCGACGCCGCATTCCGTCGCCTATTGATCGTGATGACCTTAGTTTCGGGCGTGGTCTTGCTGGCGCGCGAAATGCTCTAGCCAATCACCTCATCAGAGCGGTCATCCGTCTCGCCATAGCGTTTGAGCGTCGCAGGGCGCGTGCCTTCATAGACCCGTTCGAGGTTCTTGGCGATCTTGGCGTTCTCGCGTTCAAAGAGGCAATTGCCGTCCAGATCAGAGGCCACGATGAACGGCCCCATCTTGTTGCAGCGAATAACCCACATCGCCTGCGCCAGACCTAGCTCATCCTGCCAATGCACTGCCTCCACCTTTTCGATGCCGCGCCCCAGCAATGCGCCGGTGCCATAGCCCACTGTTGAGAGGTAAATCGCGCCATTCGGCACAAAATAAGATCTGTAATCTTTGGACGACATGCCGCCCTTGCCGATGATCAGCTTCGCGCCGGTCTTGGCCATCCATTCCGGCAACCATTTGGCAAAGCGGAAGGAGGCAGTTGCCGTAACTGCGCCCATGTTGAACGACCCATCGGGACGAATGGCGGCGGCGGGGGAGCAATGGAAGTTCGTGGCGCTCTGGCTGGGCAGTTCCAACGGGATATTCGCCTTGTCCTCAAGCGCGCGCATATAGACCCCTTCGCGGGCGGTATAGAGCAGCCCGTCGAGATAGACGATGTCGCCAAGGCGCAATTCGGCGAGCGCCTCGGGCGTCGGCGTGGTGCTCAGGCGGATTTCGCGGGGCTTGGTCATTCTGCCGCCTCCTGTGCGCCGCCCTGCCATTCGACGGTTTCGCGGCGCTGATAGGGGGTGAACCAATCGGGATCGGTGCGGTATGCGACGCGACCATCAGGATAGAGGCGCGCGACCGCCCGGCGGGACGAAAGACAGAAGGCATGAACGGACATCTGCATGCCACCGGTGTGACAATAGCCTACTTCGATGTTGCAATTGATCACCATGTTCTTGCCGACAAATCCCATCGCACCCATGCCGATGGAATTGCCCAGATCCTTGAACTCCCGCTCCAGCGCGGCGATTTTCGGGTCCGGGTTCTCACTCCCCACGACGCGCAGGCAGGCGGCGCGCTTGCCCAGCACCATGCAGGTATCCTTGGACCCCCCAAGGCCAATGCCGATGATCGCGGGCTGACAGGCCAGACCGCGTTTGCCAAAGGCGACAAGGCTATCAAGGTAAAACCGCTTGATCCCTTCGATACCATCCGAGGGAAAGAGCATGCGATAGTCCGTACCAAAGAGGCCCCCTTTATGTACGGTGATGAGGTCGATCCAATCGCCCTCGGGCTCGAACCCATATTCAATCTCGGGCGCGCCGATGCCAACGTTGTTGTTGTGATCCGTGCGCCAGAGCGGATGCACCCGATTGGGGCGCAGGGGCACGTCATAGGTTGCCTTGGCTGTGGCGCGGCGCAGCGCGGATTCGAGCGCGACCGGCCCGCCCTCAATCTGGGCCTCGTTGCCCATCTTCACATACCAGCGCGGACAGCCAGTATCGCCGCACATCGCACGCCGATCCTCCTTGGCGGCCTTGTAATTCTCCAGCATCGCCTGAAGGACAAAGGACGAGAGATCACCATCCTCGGTCTCGGCGGCGGCCTGAAGGCCCGTCAGGTAATCCTCGGGAATTTCAATGGCCGCCTTGTCCATCAGGCGCTCGGCGGTGTTTTGGATGAGGTCGATGGAGATCATTGTGCAGCCACCAATGTTTCGGGTTCGCTCTCGGGCAGGATTGTCTCACCGGGGCGGATGATGGTGAATTGCACCGGATCGCGGCGGACGGTCAAATCGCTGCCCTTTTGGGTAATCACCGTGTAGTAAGAAGCATCAAGATCACCTTCATCCAGGAAATCCTCGCGGTAATGCGCGCCGCGCGAGTTTTCACGCGCAAGACCCGCCAGCGTGATCGCCTCGGATACGTCGCAGAGTGAGCGCAGGTTGAGCCAGTCGTGCCAGGTGAGGTTGAAGGCGAGATTGTCGCCTGCGACGCCAACACCCATCAGCGCATCGGAAATCTCGGCAACGCGGGTCAAACCACGCTCCATACCCGTAGCTGTGCGCATGACGCCGACATCCTCCCACATCGCGTCTTGCAAAGCGGCACGCAGGGGATGGACCGGCGCGGGCTGGCGCGTGAGGGGATGCAGGGCGCGGTCAATCTCGGCCTGCAACGCGTTGGGGCAGGGATCGCGCAGCGCGCCCATGGTGCGGATATCCGCGCCCATCACGTCGCCCGCCACCCCGCCATAGACGGTGGAATTGGCCACGCCATTGCCGCCCAGACGGTTCGAGCCATGCGCGCCGCCTGCATCCTCGCCCGCCACATAGAGCCCTTCCATCGCCGTGCGGGTATCGGCATCCACGACCACGCCGCCCATGAAATAATGCGCGGTTGGCACCACCTCGACCAGACCTCCCGCCAGATCAAAGCCGCTATCGGCGCAGCGTTTGACCATGCCGGGGAATTTGGCGCGCACGTTGTCGGGGCCAAGGTGGGCCATGGAAATAAAGACGCCGCCATTCGCCGAGGTATTGTTCTTGCGCATCTCGGCATAGATGGCGCGGCTGACGACATCGCGGGTCGCACGCTCGCCCTTGGGGTCATAGTCGAACATGAAGCGGTTTTCCGCGCCGTTGAGCAATTGACCACCCGCGCCGCGCAGGCCCTCCTCCAGCACGGTTCCGGTCATCCGCGTATGGTCGCCGGCCAGCAATCCGGTGGGGTGAAACTGCACCATTTCCATATCGCGCAGTTCCAGCCCCGCGCGCAACGCCATGGCAAGGCCGTCCATCGTCTTGTCACCCGACGGCGTGTTGTATTTGTACATAGTCGGGCCGCCGCCGGTGGCCATGAGGACCGTCTTGGCCCGGACCAGACGGAAGCCACCCGTGCGCATGTCGATAAAGAGCACACCTGCCAAGGCGCTGCCGTCGCGCGTCGGGATCAGGCCAATCGCGCGATGCTCTTGCAGCTTGTCCACGGGACGCGCCAGAACCTGCTCCATCAAGCGGCTGATGATCTCGATGCCGGTCAGGTCGCCCTTGTGGACCGTGCGGTCGGCGGTCTGCCCGGCAAAGGCCTTTTGATGCAGCGTGCCATCGGGGTTGCGGTCAAAGAAGCAACCGATTTCATTTTCCAGCTCGTGAATACGCACCACGGCCTGTTCGCAGAGTTTCCACGCCATATCCTGATTGGGCAGCCATTTGCCGCCCTTTATGGTGTCCATGAAATGCCGCTCGACGCTGTCACCGCCGCCCAGCGCCACGTTGTAGCCGCCCTGCACCATGCGGGTGCAGCCGCATTTGCCAATGAGGCCCTTGACGGCGATGGTGATCCGCGTGCCTGCGGGTGCGGATTGTTGCGCGTGGAGCGCGGCAAAGAGGCCCGCGCCGCCTGTGCCGATGATAAGAATGTCGGTATCGTGTCGGTCGATATGGGTCATCAGATCGCCCTCAGGAAAAACGTACCGGACAGAAAGAGGGCCGCGCCGACCGCCCCCGCCGCCAGCGTCTTTTGACGGTCGGACCAGGGCAAGAACTCGAGCGCCATCAGGCGCAGGCCGCCGAACATATGGACGGCAAGCAGAAAGACGAGACCGAATTCGGCGATCTTGACCAGCGGGTTTTCGGCAAAGGCGAGAAAGCCATCAAGCCGCGCAGGGGCGGTAATCGCCTGTGCCAAGAGCCAGAAATGCGCAGGCAGAAACAGCGCGAGCGCCAGGCCGGACACGCGGTGCAGCACAAAGGCCAGCCAGAGAGGATGCGAACGGGGCGGCTGTTTCATGGCAGCGTCACCGCAAAAACGGCGCTGAGCCCAAGGGTGAGAAGTGCCGCACAGATGCCCCATGTCAGTACGTCAAGGGCGATGCCGCGCAAGCGCAGCCATTCATGTACGATGACGCGCAGACCGATGGCGGCGTGGACAGAGACGGCGAGGACAAAGGTGCCGTAGAACAGGAACCAAAGGAGGCTGCCTTGGGTTCGACCGAGAATCTCTGTCGCGTTCAGCCCGCCTTGGATGGCGTAGATCATCACGGCGATATGGCCCAACACCAAGGGCGCCATCACCAGCGCGCTCAGGCGTTGCGCCATGTAGAGCCGCAGGTCAAGCATCGCGCTTTCCTCGCATGGCTGCCTTGACTGTTTCGCGCTTCAACCCGGCAATCGCGCGCATCGGGTTCAACTCGTTGGGGCAATATTGCGCGCAACTGCCCATGGAGTGACAGTTATGGCAGCCGCCCTTGCCCGAAACCGCCGCAAGGATGGTTGGGCGATCGGCGTCGCGGCTGTCGTTGAGCAGGGTCCAGGCGCGTTGCAGCGCGGCCGGACCGAGGTAATCGGGATTACCTGCCACCGTGTCACAGGCCGCGTAGCAGATCCCGCAGTTGATGCATTCGATTCCAAGGTTGGCTTCGGCCCGCTCGGGATTGTCGGGCGTGATCGGGTCAAACTCTTCGAGCCGTCCGCGCGTCGGGTGGTGCCGCGCCTCGGCGGCGACCCATTTGTCAAAGAACGGGTCCATATCGGTCGCCAGATCCTTGATCACCGGCAGGTTGCGCAGGGGGGCAATGTCGAGGCGACCGTCATTAGCGACGCGGCTGACATGGGTGCGGCAGGTCCAGCGCGGCACGCCATTCACCATCATTGCGCAAGAACCGCACATGCCCACGCGGCATGCAAAACGGTAACTCAGCGTCGGATCTGCCTCTTGCTGGATCCAACTGACCACATCGAGAACTGTCTGATTTTCGCGGGCCGGAACATCAAAGCGCTGCATCCGGGTTTTGCCCGCCTCGCCCCGCTGGACGGTCACTTGCAACATGTCGCGCGTTCGGGTCACGGCATCCTCTGGCTGATTTTGGCGGTCCTGACATCGTTTATAATTATGAGTTTTGCTAACAAAAAGGAATAAATTCTAATGGTTTCTGTAAGTCATCCTATCATATTTGGAGCGCCACACCGGCGAACCAATCACAGGCTCCCGAATGACAAGCCTTTGCCAAAGCCTAAAAATTGTGCATGGTTGAGGGATAAGCGGGCATAAAACCGCATCGGGCCCGTCCTGTCGCAACAATTTCGATTGCACAGGGCCCCGGACAGGGAAACCATGATCCTATGGATATGTTTGATGAAATGCAGGGGCAAAACGGGCAGATTCGCAGCCCATATGCCACATTCGACGCCTGGCTGAGCGACGAGGACGCCGCCCGCCTGCGTGCCAAAAGCCGTGAGGCGGAGGATCTCTTTCGCCTGACGGGCATCACCTTTAACGTCTATGGACGGTCCGAAGCCGAGGAGCGTCTGATCCCGTTCGATATCATTCCACGCATTATTTCGGCGCGCGAATGGCAACGTTTGGAACGCGGCATCGAACAGCGGGTGTGTGCGATCAACGCCTTTTTGCATGACATCTATCACCGGCAGGAAATCCTGCGCGCCGGGCGCTTGCCGCAAGAGATGATCTCGAGCAATGAGGCGTTTCTGCCGCAAATGATCGGGATGATGCCGCCCGGTGGGGTCTATACCCATATCACCGGCATTGACCTTGTGCGGACCGGGCCGGACGATTTCTTTGTTCTCGAGGATAACGCGCGCACGCCCTCTGGTGTCAGCTATATGCTGGAGAACCGTGAAACCATGCTGCGCATGTTTCCAGAGTTGTTCGGCCGCAACCGGGTACGGCCGGTTTCGGATTATCCGCGCAATCTACGGCGGTCGCTGGCGGCCTCGGCCCCTGCGGCCTGCGAAGGGACGCCCACCGTGGCGGTGCTCACCCCTGGAATCTTTAATTCAGCCTATTATGAACACGCCTTTCTGGCCGACAAGATGGGGGTCGAGCTGGTCGAGGGACATGATCTGCGGATCGTTGACGGGCGGGTGGCGATGCGGACCACGCGCGGCTATCGCCCGATTGACGTGCTCTATCGCAGGGTGGATGACGATTTTCTCGATCCGCTCAACTTTAACCCCGACTCGGCGCTTGGCGTGCCGGGGATCATGGATATCTACCGCGCAGGGGGTATCACCATCGCCAATGCCCCCGGCACCGGCATTTCCGACGACAAGGCAATCTATAGCTATATGCCCGAGATCGTCGAATTCTACACCGGCGAGCGGCCGATTTTGCAAAACGTGCCGACATGGCGCTGCAACGAGAGAGAAAGCCTCGATTACGTTCTGGCGCATCTGTCAGAGCTGGTGGTCAAGGAGGTGCATGGATCGGGCGGTTATGGCATGTTGATCGGCCCTGCGGCGAACAAGAAAGAACTCAAGGACTTTGAACGCAAGCTGCGAGCGCGGCCCGGCAATTATATCGCGCAGCCCACGCTGAGCCTGTCGACTGTGCCAGTGTTCACCAAAGCCGGCCTTGCGCCACGGCATGTCGATCTGCGGCCTTATGTGTTGATGTCGCCCGAGGGGATCAATGTAACGCCCGGTGGGCTGACACGGGTGGCGATGAAAAAGGGCTCTTTGGTGGTGAATTCGTCCCAAGGTGGAGGCACCAAGGACACTTGGGTGCTGGAGGACTAGAGGATGCTGGGGAAAACCGCCGGAGGTCTATTCTGGATGGCGCGGCTGCTGGAACGTGCCGAGAATACCGCTCGTATGATCGAAACCGGGCAGCGGATCGCCCTGACGCGGGCGGGCAGTGGCGCGGATGACTGGCTCTCGGTGTTACAGGCTGCGGCGGTGGCCCATGGCTATCAACAAAAACACGAGGAGGTCCTGCCAGAACTGGCGATCGACTGGATGCTGCGCGACCCGGACAACCCATCCTCGGTGATGGCTGTCGTGACACAGGCGCGCCACAACGCGCGACTGGTGCGCACGGCCCTCACGCATGAGGCGTGGGAGGCGGTCAATTCCTTCTGGATGCTGCTCAAGGTCGCGCTAGCCCGCAAGGTTGCGACTCGGGATCTGCCCAAGGTCCTGTCGCTGATCCGGGAACGCAACGCGCTGGTGCGCGGCTCTATTCTCGGGACGATGCTGCGCAATGAAATCTACGATTTCATCCGCATCGGCACCTTTATCGAGCGTGCGGATAACACGGCCCGCATTCTCGACGTAAAATACTACGTGCTGCTGCCATCGGCGGCGGCGGTGGGATCGCGGCTCGACAATGTGCAGTGGGATACGATCCTACGGTCAGTCAGTGGGGAAGGAGGATATCGGCTTGCCATTGGTCCCGATGTCACGCCGATGGGCATTGCTCAGTTCCTCATCCTCGACAAACGCATGCCGCGCAGCCTGAACTTCTGCTGTGCCAAGCTGCGGGACAATCTCAATTATCTGGCGACGGATTACGATCTTCGCATGCCGTGCCACCAATTGGCGGACACGCTCTGCCGCCGGTTCATGAGCCATGACGTCGCCGCGATCTTTGATTATGGCCTGCACGAATATGTGCAGGAGGTGCTTGGCCATCTGAGCAAGCTGAGCCATCAGATCGAAATCGAATACAGGTTTAACGGATAGCCCATGCGTCTCGCCATCAGTCATATCACCCGTTATTCATACTCCACGCCCGTGCCCTATGGTGTGCAGCAGATCAAGCTCTATCCCAAGCCGACACGCGGGCAGGCCGTGATCAATTGGTCGATCACCGTAGAGGGGGCAACGCAAGAGGCAGAGTTCACAGATCACCACCGCAATCATGTGATGTTGTTCAGCTTTGATCAGGGCGTCACCGAATTGGTGATCCATTCTCAGGGTGTTGTGGAAATGGCCGATCAGGCCGGGATCGTCGGACCGCATGAAGGATTGGCGCCCCTGTGGCTGTTTCAGCGCGCAACAGAGCATACCCGCGCTGGCAAAGGGTGTCGCGACATTCTGCGGAGTGTCGAAGGCGATAGTGATCTGGAGCGTCTGCACGACCTGTCGGCCCGAATTCACGCCGCCATAGTCTATGAGACCGGGAAATCCGAAATTGCCTGGTCCGCAGAGGATGCTTTGGCTGCCGGTCACGGAGTCTGTCAGGATCACGCGCATGTCTTCCTTGCCTGCGCACGCGCAATGGGTCTTCCGGCGCGGTATGTTTCAGGGTATCTGCGGATGGACGGACAGGACGAGCAAAGTGCGACCCACGCTTGGGCGGAGGCCCATGTCGAAGGGTTGGGCTGGGTTGGTTTTGATGTGTCAAACGCGATCTCGCCTGATACGCGCTATGTCAGGGTTGCAACGGGTCTCGATTACACAGAGGCTGCGCCGATCGCCGGTCACCGCTATGGCGTGGCAGGTGAGAACATGGATGTGACGCTGCGGGTGACCCAGCAACAGTGACAGAGGATTTCATAGGTGACCTATTGCGTGGGCTTGTGTCTTGATCGCGGCATCGTCTTTATGTCCGACACACGCACCAATGCGGGGCTCGACAATATCTCGACCTTTCGCAAACTGCATCACTGGCAGATGCCCGGTGAGCGGGCGATGGTTCTGCTGACAGCGGGCAATCTGGCAACCACTCAAGCCGTGATCAGCCTGCTGGAAGAGCGCACCAAGGCACATGACGAGCGCGACCCGACGATCCTGTCGGTGCCCTCGATGTTTCAGGCTGCACGACTGATTGCGGGCACGTTGCGCGATGTGATCGAAACCCACGCCAGCACCGGACAGCGCGCCGACAGTAGCTTTAACGCCACGATGATCCTTGGCGGTCAGATCAAGGGCGGTCCGCCACGCCTGTTTCTGATCTATCCCGAGGGCAATTTCATCGAAGCCAGCTCCGAAACGCCGTTTTTCCAGATCGGTGAGACCAAATATGGCCGCCCCATTCTGGTGCGCGCCTATGAGCCGAGCATGAGCTTTGCCGATGCAATGAAGCTCTTGTTGGTGAGTTTTGATTCCACCATAAAGGCCAATCTTTCGGTTGGTCTCCCGCTGGATATGTGCATCTACGAGGCCAACAGCATGAAGCTGCCCGAGGTGCATCGCATCGAGTTGGACGATCCTTATTTCCGCACCATTTCGGATGGCTGGGGCGATGCCCTCAAACGCGCGTTCGAGAGCCTGCCAAACCCCGAGATTTGAAGGGTGGCCAGGGTCAAACCCGGCCGAACCCCCCCGCGGTCGGCGTGATCACTGTCACGGCTTCGCCCGCCTCTAGCACTGTCTGATCACAGGCGTTCAGCACCTCTATTGCGCCCGAGAGGCGGCGCAGTTCGGTCCGGCCCGCTTCGCCCTCGCTGCCGCCCGCGCCCCCTTGCGGCGCACGGTTGCGGTGGGATGAGAGAATGGCGCAATCCATCCGGGTCAGAAACCGCAACGTGCGGATCGTGCCATCGCCGGCGTTGGCCGCCCCCTTGCCGCCTGACCCCGGACGCAGGGCGAAATTCTCCAACAGCACGGGAAAGCGCAATTCGAGGATCTCAGGATCGGTCAGGCGCGAGTTAGTCATATGCACATGCACGCCCGAGGTGCCGGGAAATTGCCGCCCGTCGTTGAATTGCCCGGCGGGCGAGCCGGAGCAGATGGTCTCGTAATACTGGAACTCATCATTGCCGAAGGTCAGATTATTCATCGTGCCTTGGCTATTGGCCATCGCCCCCATCGCGCCAAAGAGCGCGTTGGTCACATGCTGCGAGGTTTCCACATTGCCCGCCACCACCGCCGCCGGATAGCGGGGCGAGAGCATCGAGCCTTCGGGCACGATGATCCGGATCGGGCGCAGGCAGCCTGCGTTCATCGGGATCGATGCCTCGACCATCACCCGGAAGACATAGAGCACGGCGGCGCGTGTCACCGGCTCTGGCGCATTGAAGTTGTTCTTGCGGACCTCGGATGTGCCGGTGAAATCCACCGTCGCTTCGCGTGCGGCGCGGTCGACAGTGATCTTGACCCGGATCACCTGTCCTGTGTCGGTTTCATAGTCATAGGAGCCGTCTGACAGTTTTTCCAGAACCCGCGCCACCGCCTCGGCGGCGTTGTCCTGTACATGGCCCATATAGGCCTGAACCACGTCGAGACCGAAGTTGGCGACCATTTTGCGGAGCTCGTTGATGCCGCGCGCATTGGCGGCGATCTGCGCTTTGAGGTCAGCCACGTTCATGTCGATGTTGCGGCAGGGGTAGGGGTGATCACCAAGGATCGTGCGCAAGGCGGACTCGCGGAATTGCCCCTCTTCGACCAGCCGGAAATTGTCGATCAAGACGCCCTCTTCGTCCACTGTGGTGGCGAGCGGCGTCATCGAACCCGGGGCGGTGCCGCCGACATCGGCGTGATGGCCGCGCGACGCGGCCCAGAACAGGATGGCTTGCCCATCCTCGTCAAAGACCGGCGTGACAACGGTGATATCCGGCAGATGCGTGCCGCCATTGTAGGGCGCGTTGAGGGCAAAGACATCGCCGGGGTTAATATCGCCCTCATTCAGGCGGATGATCGTCTCGACGCTGCGATCCATTGAACCCAGGTGCACCGGCATATGCGGGGCATTGGCCACGAGAGCGCCGGTGGCGTCAAAGACGGCGCAGGAAAAATCGAGCCGCTCCTTGATGTTAACCGATTGCGCGGTGTTTTGCAGGGTCACGCCCATCTGTTCGGCAATCGACATGAAGAGGTTGTTGAAGACTTCGAGCAGGATCGGATCGGCCTCGGTCGTGCCGATGGCCATATCGCGCGCCATCCGTTCGTGGCGCGACAAGAGCACATGGTCATGCGCTGTGATTTCGGCATGCCAGCCGGGCTCAACCACGATGGTCTGGTTCTCCTCGATGATCAGAGCAGGCCCGGTGACGGTATTGCCGGGTGTCAGACCCGCGCGGCGGAACACGCTCGCAGGGGTCCAATCGCCGTTGCAAAAGAGGCGCGTGCGCGTGTCGGTCTGCGCCTCAGCCACTTGGCGGGCGGCCTCGCTCTCGGGGGCGTCGGGACGGACGGTATCTGTGGCCTCGACCTCGGCGCTGTCGATGATCACGCGCTTATCGGGTGTGGTAAAACCGAATTGCGCCAGATGCGCCGCCTCGAATTCGGCGCGCGCCTGCGTCGGGGTGTCATAGGCCACGGGCAGGGCGGTATCGGTGCCATCATAGCGCAGATAGAGCCGCGGACGGGTTTCAGCCCCGGTCACACCTTGGGCCTGCATTTCCTGCATGACCTGCGCAGTCAGATCGTCAAGCACGCTTGTGATGACGCTATCACTGCCCTCATCCAATGGCTCTACCACCATCTGTTGCCGTGACGCGCTCACGCGGGCCAGCCCGATCCCGTAGGCCGAAAGAAGCCCCGAGAGCGGATGGATCAGAACCCGTTCCATGCCCAAAGCATCCGCCACAAGGCACGCGTGCTGCCCGCCCGCGCCACCAAAGGAGTTCAAGAGATAGCGGGTCACGTCATAGCCGCGCTGCACCGAGATTTTCTTGACCGCGTTGGCCATGTTTTCAACGGCGATGCGGACAAAGCCTTCGGCCACGTCTTCGGGCGATTTGCCGTCGCCTGCCTCTGCGGCGATTTCTGCAAAGCGCGCGGAAACCGTCTCACGATCCAGCGGTTGATCCTGACCGGGGCCAAAGATGGGCGGGAAGAAATCGGGGTTGAGCTTGCCCAGCATGACATTGGCGTCGGTCACGGTCAGCGGCCCGCCGTTGCGGTAGCAGGTCGGGCCGGGATAGGCACCGGCGCTGTCAGGGCCCACGCGAAACCGACCCGGTTCGGCATGCAGAATCGAGCCGCCACCGGCCGCTACGGTATGCACCCGCATCATCGGCGCGCGAATGCGGACGCCTGCCACCTCAGTGTCAAAGGCACGTTCATATTCGCCCGCGTAATGCGCCACATCGGTCGAGGTGCCGCCCATGTCAAAGCCGATCACCTTGTCAAACCCGGCAATCGCGGCGGTCTGCGCCATGCCGACGACACCCCCGGCAGGGCCGGAGAGAATCGCATCCTTGCCCTGAAACCGCTCGGCGGCTGTGAGGCCGCCGGAGGACATCATGAATTGCAGTGTGGGGCCGGGTTCGCCCGGCGGCGTCGCGCCAAGCGCCGATGCCACCCGCGCCACATAGCGGCGCAGGATGGGCGAGAGATAGGCATCGACCACGGTCGTATCGCCGCGCCCCACCAGCTTGATCAGCGGCGAGACTTCGTGGCTAACGGACACCTGCGCAAAACCTGCGTCGCGCACCGCCTCTGCAAGGGCCAGTTCGTGCGCGGGGTTCTTCCATGCATGCATGAGGACAATCGCGGCGGCATCAATCCCTGCGGCGCGCGCCTCGGCCAGGCCTTGGGTGATGGCTGTCAGGTCGAGCGGAGTTTCAACCGTGCCATCGGCGCGCAGGCGTTCGGGCACCTCAATCACGCGGGAATAGAGCTGTTCGGGCAGCAGGATTTCCTTGGCAAAGATATCCGGTCGGGCCTGATAGGCGATGCGCAGCGCGTCGCGAAAGCCACGCGTGATCAAGAGTACCGTGGCGTCGCCTTTGCGCTCCAGAAGCGCATTGGTCGCCACTGTCGTTCCCATGCGGACGGTGCCGATGTGGGCGGCGTCAATGGTGCCGCCCAAAAGACGGCGAATGCCTTCGATTGCGGCGTCCTCATAGGCCTCTGGGTTCTCGGACAAGAGCTTGAGCGGTTGCATCTCTCCGTCAGGGTTTCGCCCGATCACGTCGGTAAATGTGCCACCTCGGTCAATCCAGAAATCCCAAATCTTGCTCATCACATCCATCCCGTTGTGCTTCATTTACATTTTGTTGACAAATTATAAATGATCCGTCAAGCTTTCCTTGAACCGGGGCAACAACCGGTCACCAAACGCTCAATCAGGGAGACGACAATGAAACACCTCACCACCCTTGCCCTCTCGGGGGTCTTTGCATTCAGCCTTGGGACCGCGCAGGCACAAACGGCATGGGACATGCCGACGCCCTATGGCGACTCGGTCTTTCACACGCAGAATATCATGCAATTTGCCGAAGATGTTGCGACTGCGACCAATGGTGAGTTGACCATCACCGTGCATTCGGCGGGTTCGCTGTATGCCCATCCCGAGATCCGCGATTCCGTGCGCCGGGGTTTGGCGCCGATCGGCGAAATTCTGATGTCGCAGCTGGCCAATGAAGATGCGGTTTTCGGGGTCGATTCGGTGCCATTTCTAGCGGCGAGTTATGACGATGCCAAAAAGCTCTGGGATGCCTCCCGGGACGAGATCAGTGCCAAGCTAATGGAGCAGGGGTTGGTTCTGCTTTATACTGTGCCATGGCCGGGTCAAAGCCTCTATCTGACCGAAGAAGTGACGTCGGTTGAGCAGATGAAAGGTGTCAGTTTTCGCGCCTACAACACCGCGACAGAGCGGCTGGCACAGTTGATGGGTGCCGTTCCGACCACAGTTGAGGCCGGTGATATCCCGACCGCTTTCTCGACCTCGCGCGTTGCGGCGATGATCACGTCGCCCTCGACCGGCGTGGCGTCGCAGGCCTGGGATTTTGTCAGCCATTATATCGATACGCAGGCTTGGCTGCCCAAGAACATGGTTTTTGTTAACGCAGAAGCGTTTGAAGCGCTGACCGAAGCGCAACAGCAGGCGCTCTTTGAAGCCTCTGCCCTGGCCGAAGCGCGGGGGTGGCAGATGTCGATGGCAGAAACCGAAGAGAAAATCGCCATTCTCAAGGAAAATGGCATGCAGGTGTCTTCTCCCTCTGCGGAACTGGCGCGTGAGCTGCGTGCGATCGGGGAAACCATGACGAAAGAGTGGAAGGCGAGCGCCGGCGATGCCGGAGAGGCAATCCTGTCCGCCTACACCGCGCGCTGAATGGCAGAGGCGCGGGCACGGTCCCGCGCCACCAATCACAGACAATGGGGGGCTGCGGATGCTACGCGGGCTGCTTGACCGTCTTTATGGCGCGGGATTTGTGCTGGCTGCCCTGTCGCTGGTGGCGATTTCTCTGCTGGTTCTGGTGCAGGTGCTGGGCCGTGTGATCGACAAGGCATTGCTGGCCCTTGGTCAAGAGCCGGTAGGTATCGCGATCACATCGCTTTCGGAGCTCGGGGGGTTCCTGTTTGTTGGCGCAGCGTTTCTTGCCTTGGCAGGCACATTGCGAGCTGGCGGGCATGTGCGGGTGACTCTCTTGTCACAGTCTGTCCCACCCGGCATTGCCAAGTTTCTGGCTGCCGTGGCGCTGTTGCTTGCCCTTGGGCTCTGCGGCTTTGCGTTCTACAGCGCGGGCGTGCAGGCGTGGGACTCATGGACCTTTAACGCCGTGTCCTTTGGGATGGCAAAGTTTCCGCTCTGGGTGCCGCAGTCGGTCATGGTGCTGGGTCTGGGCCTATTCTGGCTGGCCCTCTGCGACGAGTTGGTCGCGGTATTGCGCGGGCGAGAGCCCGCATTCCAGCGCGCGGAAGACAAGAAAGGCGTTCAGGATGGGCATTGAAACTCTGTCTTTGATCCTGATGGTCGTGCTCTTTGGCGTTCTGGCGCTCGGTCTTTGGGTTGGGTTCGCTCTGATCGCCGTTGGGCTTGTTGCGATGACATTGGCTAGTTCTGCGCCTGCGGAGCTGGTGTTTGGCACCAAGGTCTGGGGCGCGCTCAACATCTGGGATCTGACGGCGCTGCCGATGTTCATCTGGATGGGTGAGATTCTGTTTCGCTCGCGGCTATCGTCGGACATGTTTTCAGGCCTTGCGCCGCTGACCGGGCGGTTACCGGGGCGGTTGCTCCATGCCAATATCTTTGGCTGCGCGCTCTTTGCCGCCGTCTCTGGATCGTCCGCTGCCACAACAGCGACGGTTGGGCGCATGTCGGTGCCGGAGCTAACTAAGCGCGGCTATGATGATCGGATGATCATCGGCACATTGGCGGGATCGGGCACGTTTGGGTTTCTCATTCCGCCCTCGATCATTCTGATCGTCTATGGGGCCGCGACGGAACAGAGCATTGCGCGGCTTTTCCTGGCCGGGATCGGACCTGGGATTCTGCTCGCGGCACTTTTCTCGGGCTATACGATGATCTGGGCGCTGATGAACCGGGCCCGCATGCCGGAACGTGAACCTGAGACGACATGGACCGAAAAACTGCGCGCCATCACGCTTCTTGGTCCGACGATCCTGTTGATTGTCGCCGTGATCGGCTCGATTTACGCGGGCCTCGCTTCACCAACGGAGGCGGCTGTTGTGGGCGTGCTTGGCGCGTTGATCCTCTCGGGCTTGGGTGGTTCGCTTGATTGGCAAAGCACGTGGGAGGCGCTGCGCGGGGCGACGATCACGACCTGCATGATTGCCTTTATCCTGGCGGGTGCAGCCTTTTTGACGGTCGCCATGGGCTATACCGGTATTCCGCGCGCGCTTGCGACATGGATTGGAGAACAGGGTTATTCGGCCAATCTGCTGCTTGCGGCGCTCGTGGTGTTCTTTGTTATCCTTGGCATGTTCCTAGACGGGATTTCCATTGTGGTTCTTACCACTTCGGTCATCCTGCCGATGGTTCTCGCGGCAGGGATTGATCCGATCTGGTTCGGCATTTTCCTTGTTCTGGTGGTCGAGATGAGCCAGATCACGCCGCCGGTTGGATTCAACCTCTTTGTGCTTCAATCCATCACCGGGCGCAGCATCTTCGAGATCGCGCGCTATGCCTTTCCCTTCTTTCTGCTCTTGGTTCTGGCCACGGCCATTCTGACCCTGTTTCCGGAGATTGCCCTATGGATTCCTCAGACAATGCTCGCCCGTTAGGGCCAGTCGTCTCATCTGCGCATCTGGCCAATTCAGGATTGCCGGAGCTTTCTGAGATGGAATTCGCGTTGACCATGGCAAACCACGCGTTTCAACGTTGGATGGTCCGCTGCATGACGGCGGCGGGGATGCCGGGCCTGACACCGCTGGAGGTTTTGATCGTGCATCTGGTGCATCACCGGGAGCGCGCCAAGAGCCTTGCCGATATTTGCCTCGTGCTCAATATCGAGGATACGCATCTGGTAAATTATGCCGTGAAAAAGATGGAAAAACAGGGGCTTGTCCGATCTGGCCGCAGCGGAAAGGAAAAGACCATCACCATCACCGAGGCAGGGCAAGAGTACTGCGCCCAATATGCTCGGGTCCGAGAGGCACTGCTGGTGCGTTCTGTCCAACAGATGGGCGTGGACAAGGCGGAGATTTCGCGGCTTGCTGCGCTGCTGCGCGCGCTATCCGGCGGCTATGATCAAGCGGCGCGCGGGGCGGCAGCGATTTGACACCTCTGCTGCACGCATTGGCGCGACACGGACGACTGGTGCTTGTGCTCGGGTTGATTGGGGGTGTTTTTGCTCCTGAATTCGCCGAATCCATGGCGCCCCTGATCTTTCCTATGGTCGTTTTTCTGTTGTTTCTCAGTACATTGAGAGTTGACGTGTTAGACGCCTTTCCGGCTTGGCGCGAGGTTCCGGGATATCTCGGGATTACGGTGGTCATGCAGGTGATCATGCCTCTAGTGGCAATTGGTCTCTTGTGGGTGTCCGGTGGATTGGCCTCACTTCTGGGTATCGGTGCGGTGCTCGTCCTTGCAGCGGCACCGCTCACGGGCAGTCCCGGGCTAACGCTCATGGTCGGAGGGCATCCCGCTCCTGCTTTGCGGCAACTCATTGTTGGAACCATGCTTCTGCCGCTCACGGTGATCCCGGTATTCTGGTTGATGCCAGTCTTTGGCGCGCCCGAAGTGGTGGCAATGGCCGCTCTAAAACTCTTGCTGGTGATCGCGCTGGCCGGGGGGGCGGGGCTCTTGCTCCGCAGACGTGGGGCGTTTTTTCGGACGGCGCATGGCGAAAAGGCGGTAGAGGGTGTGATCACGGCGGTGATGTCCTTCGTTGTCATTGGATTAATGTCGGCCGTTGGTCCGGCGCTCCGTGACTCGACCTCTGATGTCTGGGTGACGCTTGCGGTGGTCTGTGGCCTGAATTTTGGCGCACAGGTCGCTGTGTATCTAACTCTCACGCGACGCGGTCAGCGCGAGGCGGCACCGGCTATGGCCGTCATCGCCGGCAATCGCAATCTGGCGCTCTTTCTCGGGGCTTTGCCGCCGGAGACGGCGTCTGCGTTGCTGCTTTTCATCGGGTGTTACCAAGTGCCAATGTACCTCACACCACTGGTGATGGCACCGCTGCTGCGCAGAGCTTCAGGCTAAGAGATGGCGCATTTCGAATGGCGGGCGTGGGCAATGGCGACCTCGTTGTCGCCTCGCACATCAGATTGGTGCGGCTTGTTCGGCAAACATCTGCCCGCATAGGTTCGTTCTTAATATCCACTTTAACATGTGCAGTCGGTTTGCTACCTTTGTCATGCGGCTGTGGTTTTGATTTTTATATCTCGTGGTTTCAATGTTTTGCGTAAGGTGTGCCTCCTTTGAGAGTATAGGGCTTGTGATGATCACATTTCCGTGTGACCGTTCTGCTGCTATCGTTGGTTGTGTTTCGCTAGGTCTTGAGTGAACCCACCAAATGAGAATGCCTTGAATAGAATGATTTCCAAACCGCGCTACGGAGCGCCGTATGAAACTGCAAAAAGCAACCGCAGTCATGTTTCGTATGGCGAAGGAAAGTCCAAGCCAAGTTTTGCTGTTCTGGTCCTTATGCTGAGTGTTGTGGTGGCAGCATTCGCCTTTGCCGCTGGCGTCATTTCTGTCGGATCAGTCTGGTGGGCCGTCCTCATCGCCTATGCGAGTCAACTGAGCTTTGTCTTGCTGATGGTCGGAGGTTACTTTGTCTTGCAAACAGACCGGCGCTCCGCAGGGCACCGTGATCTTACCGTGCCCGATGCATCCTATGACCGACTTATTGACACAGACCCTGCGGTTTGGATTTCCTATCAGCCAAAGCAAGAACGCCTGAATCGCGTGCGCCGCGTGGCGGTCAGCGCGGCGAGCGACAGGGATAGCCGCAAATGTTGTGAATGGCTGGCGGAATATGGGTGTGAAGTTCATCTCTGCTCGGACCACGACACCTTGGTCGGCGATCTGACTGCGCGGCCGAAGAGATGGTCCCTGCTGATCATTGACGTCGATCACATCGGGGGGCCGGAGACCATACTGCGAGAGCTGGAGTATATCCGGAGCGGTCTGGGCAACCTTCCCATCCTTTTTCTAAGCGGTCGCCCGGAACAGGAAGTTCTTGGCGCAGTGATCCCGCGCGCTCAAAATCTGGTGGTGGCAAAGCCGTTCTTTCGCAAGTCATTGTTTGCGGCCTTAGAAAAGTTGAATCTGAAGACGGCGCGGGATCACCATTGAGGCAGAGCCATGGTCCTGATAAGGGAAACCCGGCATAGTCCCATGAGGAGGTTTCCATGGCCGATCAGGAAAATGGTGCAGCACAGCAAGCGCCGCAGATGAAAATGAACATCCTGTCGCAATTTATCCGCGACATGTCCTTTGAGAATGTTTTGGCGCAGCGGGGCACCGGCGGAGACGTGCAGCCGGATGTGCAGGTGTCCGTCAATCTCGACGCCAAGAAGCGCAGCGTTGAGCATCAATATGAGGTGGTCGTCAAACTCAACATCAACTCCAGAAACAAGGCTGCGAATGAGGTTCTCTTCGTTCTGGAGCTGGAATATGTGGGTGTCTTCCACATCGAAGGCGTGCCGGATGATCAGCTGCATCCCTTCCTTTTGATCGAATGTCCACGGATGATCTTTCCCTTCATCCGCCGGATTGTCAGCGACGTGACACATGACGGTGGATTCCCGCCGCTGAACCTTGAAAATATTGATTTCGTTCAGCTTTATCGTGGGGAAATCGCGCGCCGTCAGGCACAGGCAGCTGCACCCAAAGCTGACGCCTAAGAGGATTTGCGCCAGAGAGCGGCCTCGCCCATCCTGGCCACAAAGGCCTGATGGGCGGAGGCCTCAGCCTCTGTCAGACGCGGCGCGAGTGGGGTGGGTCTTGGGTGGGGTCGCCAAACGCCGGGTTCAGTCATGTCACTGGATCTGGTGGACGCCGCGCTCGAGAGCGCGAAATCTGGTTGACGCCCTCCGATCAGTTCGAGGTAGACCTCTGCCAGAATTTCTGAGTCGAGCAGCGCGCCGTGCAGGGTCCGCGCGGAATTATCTATTTGAAACCGGCGACATAGCGCATCCAGAGAGGCGGGGGAGCCGGGAAATTTCTGACGCGCAATGGCGAGGGTGTCGATGGCCTGCTCCCAAGGGAGATGCGGCAGTTTGAGCCAGCCCAATTCAGCGTTGAGAAACTTCATATCAAAGGCGGCGTTGTGAATGACCAGCTTGGCATCCAACACGAAATCCAGAAATTCCTGAGCGATTTCAGCGAATAAGGGCTTGTTGCGGAGAAAATCATCACCCAGACCATGCACGGCAAAGGCTGCTTCGGGCATGGCGCGCTGCGGGTTGATGTATTTGTGAAACGTGCGGCCCGTGGGCATGTGATTGTAAAGCTCTACAGCACCGATCTCGACGATGCGATCGCCAGATTCTGGTTCAAAACCAGTGGTTTCCGTGTCCAGGACGATTTCACGCATCGGGGGTCTTCCGTCTGATATCCGCCAAGACAGCCTGCACCTGTTGACGGGCGGATTCAAGGGTGTCGGTTTCGATCACATAATCGGCGCGGGCACGTTTTTCTGTGTCAGGCATTTGTTTTTGAACGATAGTCTCAAACTGAGTCTCGGTCATTGTGCCCCGCTCAAGAACCCGCGCGCGCTGCACCTCCGGTGGGGCCGAGACAACGACAATGGCATCCATACCGCGGTCAGCCCCTGTTTCGAACAGAAGAGGGATGTCGAGCACGATGATCGGAGTACGCTTTGTACCTTGTGTCCCCTGATTGTGTACAAAGTCGGCGCGGTCCTGTGCGACAAGCGGATGCACGATCCGTTCGATCCGGGCGAGCGCATCGGGGTCGCGGGATATGATCTCTTTCAGACGGGTCCGGGACACGGCGCCGTCCTCGATTGCGTCGGGGAAGGCAGCGGCGAGTGCCGCGACTGCCGCGCCGCCGGGCGCGTAAAGGCGGTGAACGGCGGCGTCGGCATCCCAGACTGCGCAGCCCTCTTCTGCGAAGAGTTGCGCCGTCGTGGATTTGCCCATGCCGATAGAGCCGGTCAGGCCAATACGAAAGGTCATCGCAAGACGGCAGCGCGTGTGGCGCTGTCGACGGTGGGGCGGACCCCAAACCACCGCTCGAACGCTGGCACCGCCTGATGCAAGAGCATGCCGAGGCCATCGACCGTCACACATCCCATTTGCTCGGCCTCAATCAGGAACCGGGTCTTGAGCGGCGCATAAACCAGGTCCGTCACGAGCGCGCCGCGTCGCAGGCCATCGAGCGGCACACGCAGCGGGGGTTTGCCGATCATGCCGAGTGACGTGGTATTGATCACTGTCGCCGCCTCTTCCAGCATATTGCCGGCCTGCACCCAATCGACCACCGTCAGACGTTTGCCAAACTCGGATTGCAGCGACTCGGCGCGAATGCGGGTTCGGTTGGAGATCAGGATCTCGGGTACGCCGACGTCGAGCAGCGACGCAACCACCGCGCGTGCTGCCCCACCAGCCCCCAAGACCGCCGCAGGGCCAGCATTTGGCTGCCAGTTGGGGGCGTTCTGGCGCAGGTTCTGGATGAAGCCATAGCCATCGGTATTGTCAGCGTGGATCTTGCCATCCTTGCGGAAGATGAGCGTGTTGGCGGCACCAATCAATGTGGCGCGATCCGTGACGAGATCCGCCAGATCGAGCGCGCGTTCCTTGTGCGGGACGGTGATATTGACGCCCACGAACCCCAATTTGGGCAAGGTTCGTAACGCATCTGCCAAATCCGGGCCCGAGACATCCATTGGAATGTAATAGCCTGCAATGCCATTCGACCTGAGCCAGTGGCCGTGCAGTTGCGGCGATTTGGAATGGGCGATGGGGGACCCGATCACGCCAGCCAATGGAATTCTGGCCAAAGGCTTCTTATCATCGCTCATTGTTGGAGGTCTCCTCGAAGGGTGAGAAAGGATAGAAGGTCGAGCAGCGGCACGCCAAGCACTGTGAAATAGTCCCCTTCCACGCGAGAAAACAGCCGCACGCCTTCGGCCTCGAGCTTGTAGGCTCCGACACAGTCTGCGATATCCGGCCAATTGCGCGCCATATAGCCGTCGAGCCATGCGTCGGAAAAGGGCCGAACCGTCATCCGCGCCAGTCCAACATGCCGCCAGAGGGGGCGCCCCGCCTGACAGATCACAACGGCAGACAGAAGGTCGTGGCGTTTGCCCTGCATGGCACGCAATTGTGCGCGCGCCTCATCGGCGGTTTGCGGTTTTGAGAGCAATTGCCCCTGAAGATCAAGCACCTGGTCGCATCCAATGACCAAGGCTGCGGGATGTTTGGCGCTGACCTTGGTTGCCTTGAGTTCCGCCAAGGCATCGGCGATGTCACGCGGCGACATGGTCTCGGCGAGGAGGGCGGTGCGCACGGTGTCTTCGTCGACGCGGGGAGTGACACACTCGAAGGAGAGGCCCGCATTGCGCAGCAAGGTCTGTCGGATGGCGGACCCCGAGGCCAGAATGATCGGTGCGCTCATGTGGATAACCTGCTGCATAACGTTAGGGGTTTCTTAGGAACAATTAAGGTGAAAATCCATCCCATCTGTGATGCGGGGGAAAACTCGGGGTCTCCGGGAGGACTCGCGGCGGTCCGTCCCCTGTGGGAAAGGATAACTGCGGGATGGGGATGGCGGTGAGGCGCAGAAAGTTATCCCGAGATGATAAGATGATTCCAGTTTCGATTGTTTATTTGTAAGCACCTGATATAAATATGTAATACTGAGATAAATCCATTTTCGTTTCTCGGGTTCTGAAATTCGCCAACAGAGTTATCCACCTGTGCATGGGTCTGTGGAGAGCATAATGATCCACAGATTTCACGCTCCCTTCATCACACTACATCCTTTCTAATCTATCTATTAATATTTAAGAGCATCAGGACGGAATGGAGCATTGCATGTCTGATCTCTTGAGTATGACCTATCCATGGATCAAAGCGTTTCATATCATGTCGGTAATTGCATGGATGGCGGGTCTGTTCTATTTGCCACGGCTGTTTGTATATCATACCGAACAGTCGCAGCCGGGTGATAGCCGGGATTCGGTGTTTCAGGTGATGGAATACAAGCTCTTGCGGTTCATCATGACGCCCTCAATGATCGCGACCTGG
This sequence comes from Roseovarius sp. BRH_c41, assembly GCF_000961715.1. NCBI lineage: Bacteria > Pseudomonadati > Pseudomonadota > Alphaproteobacteria > Rhodobacterales > Roseobacteraceae > Roseovarius > Roseovarius sp. BRH_c41. Next base: position 37,981 of record NZ_LADY01000056.1, read on the forward strand.
GTGTTCGGTCTTCTCCTCGTGATGACGCCGGGGATCGTGGATTGGGGATCGGTGTGGCCCTACACGAAACTTGGAGGTCTCCTTGTGATGACCTGGTTTCATATGTGGCTGAGCGCACGGCGCAAAGAGTTTGCGCGGGGAGCCAATACGCGCACCGGGCGTCAGCATCGGATAATGAATGAGGTGCCGACGCTGGCAATGGTGGTGATCGTGCTGTCGGTTGTGGTCAAGTTCTGAGTCAGATTGACGAATGGGGCGGAGTTGCCTATGTAAGCGGTGGGCCACCGTCCTGGCGGCTTTTGAATTCCCATCAATGACTGAGAGATGCATCCGGTATCGGGTGTCACCATAGGAATTATCATGTCCGAAGACCGTTTGAACCTCGCTGACCTTAAGGCGATGACCGCCAAGGAGCTGTTGACGATCGCCGAAGAGCTGGAGATCGAAAACGCGTCGACCATGCGCAAGGGCGAGATGATGTTCTCGATCCTCAAGGAGCGGGCCGAAGAGGACTGGACGGTTTACGGCGATGGGGTCTTGGAAGTGTTGCAGGATGGGTTTGGGTTCCTCCGCTCTCCAGAGGCCAATTATCTGCCGGGCCCGGACGATATTTATGTCTCGCCCGATATGATCCGGCAATATTCGCTGCGCACCGGTGATACGATTGAAGGGCAGATGAAGCAGCCCGATGAGACCGAGCGGTATTTTGCGCTGACCTCGGTCACACAGATCAATTTCGAGGACCCGGAGCGGGCGCGGCATAAGATCGCGTTTGACAACCTGACACCGCTCTATCCGGATGAGCGGTTCAAGATGGAAATTGAAGACCCGACCATCAAGGACCGTTCGGCGCGGATCATTGATCTGGTGGCGCCGATTGGTAAGGGACAGCGGTCACTGATCGTGGCACCGCCGCGGACGGGTAAGACGGTGTTGTTGCAGAATATTGCCAATAGCATCGAGAAGAACCACCCGGAATGCTATCTGATCGTCTTGCTCATTGATGAGCGGCCGGAAGAGGTGACGGATATGCAGCGCTCGGTCAAGGGTGAGGTCGTCAGTTCGACCTTTGACGAGCCCGCGACGCGACATGTAGCGGTCGCGGAGATGGTGATCGAGAAGGCGAAGCGACTGGTGGAGCATAAGCGCGATGTCGTGATCCTGCTGGATTCGATCACGCGACTGGGCCGGGCCTATAACACGGTGGTGCCATCCTCGGGCAAGGTTCTGACTGGCGGGGTGGATGCCAATGCGTTGCAGCGGCCCAAGCGGTTCTTTGGCGCGGCGCGGAATATCGAAGAGGGTGGATCGCTGACGATCATCGCAACCGCGTTGATTGATACGGGAAGCCGGATGGACGAGGTGATCTTTGAAGAATTCAAGGGCACTGGCAACTCTGAGATCGTGTTGGATCGCAAGGTTGCGGACAAGCGCGTGTTCCCGGCGATTGATATTCTCAAGTCGGGCACGCGGAAAGAGGATCTGTTGATCGACAAGGGCGATTTGCAAAAAACCTTTGTCCTGCGGCGCATTCTGAATCCGATGGGGACGACGGACGCGGTCGAGTTCTTGTTGTCGAAGCTGAAGCAGACCAAGACGAATGCCGAATTCTTTGATTCGATGAACACCTGAGGCCTGCACAGAAGGCCTGCACTGACGCGGAGGCGTTCCGATGGACACGATCTATGCGCTGTCGACGGCTCAGGGGAAAGCAGGCGTGGCCGTCATTCGGGTCAGCGGGCCCCTGGCGGCTGAGGCCTGTCGGCGGCTTTGTGGGGATGTGCCTGAGCCCCGTCGTGCGGTGTTGCGGGTGCTGCGGGATGAAGGCGGCGAGCGACTCGATCAGGCTTTGGTGCTGATTTTTGCCGAGAATGAGAGCTTTACCGGCGAGAGCACGGCAGAGTTCCAACTGCATGGAAGTGTCGCGGTTGTGGCTTCTGTTCTCGCAGATCTCGGGCGGATCGACGGGTTGCGCCCTGCGGAGGCAGGAGAGTTTACCCGGCGCGCATTGGAGAATGGACGGCTGGACCTGGCGCAGGTCGAGGGACTGGCTGACCTGATTGAGGCCGAGACGGAGGCGCAGCGTAAGCAGGCCCTGCGGGTATTTTCTGGTGCTCTTGGGGAAAGATGTGAAGGCTGGCGTCGCAGTTTGATCCGTGCGGTCGCGTTACTGGAGGCAACCATTGATTTTGCCGACGAGGAGGTGCCGGTGGACGTCTCACCAGAGGTCACGGGCCTAATTCAGGGTGTGATTCAGGGGCTTGAGGCTGAAATCGCCGGTGTTTCGGTGAGTGAGAGAATTCGGACGGGCTTTGAGGTAGCAATTGTCGGAGCGCCGAATGTTGGAAAGTCGACATTGCTCAATGCATTGGCGGGTCGGGACGCGGCGATCACCTCTGAATTTGCTGGCACGACGCGGGACGTGATCGAAGTTCGGATGGATTTGGCGGGGCTGCCGGTGACGCTGCTTGACACGGCTGGGTTGAGAGAAACGACTGATGCGGTGGAATCCATTGGTATCGCGCGCGCGCGTGCGCGCGCAGCACAGGCGGATCTACGCGTGTTCCTGATTGAAGACGGTGGCGACTTTAAGTTCGTGCCAGAGGCTGATGATATTGTTGTCCGGGCCAAAGCGGACATTTCCGGTGATTTGATGGGCGCTGTATCCGGGAAGACCGGGGCGGGCCTATCGGAATTGGTCGATCGGATTGCGGCTGTTTTGGGAGCGCGGGCCATGGGCGCGGGGCTTGCGACCCGTGAGAGGCATCGGCAGGCGATGGTGCGTGGCCTCAAAGCCTTGCAAGTTAGTCTGGACACGCTGCCCCTCGGCGAGGTAATGGCCGAGATCGCAGCGGAAGAGCTGCGAGTGGCTATTCGCGCGCTCGATTCTCTGGTAGGACGCATTGATGTCGAAACCGTTCTGGATGAGATCTTCGCCAGCTTTTGTCTGGGCAAATGAAAGGTGTTTCACGTGAAACATTTTGACGTCATCGTCATTGGAGGCGGGCATGCTGGTGCTGATGCAGCGCATGCTGCGGCACGCATGGGCGCGCGGACAGCGTTGGTGACCTTGAGCCGATCCGGAATTGGGGTCATGTCGTGCAACCCGGCCATCGGAGGCCTGGGCAAAGGACATCTCGTGCGGGAGATTGACGCGCTGGATGGCGTTATGGGGCGCGTCGCGGATCGCGCTGGCATTCAGTTTCGTTTGCTCAATCGCCGCAAGGGCCCTGCTGTTCAGGGGCCACGGGCGCAGGCGGATCGCAAGATTTATCGCGAAGAGATGCTCGGGGAGATCGAAAGCTGCTCTGGACTCAGCATAATTGTGGGGGAGGCCGCCGATTTTCTGATGCAAGGTGAGCGCGTTGCTGGGGTGCGGTTGATAGATGGCAGCGAGATTTCTGGTGCTACTGTTATCCTGACAACCGGGACGTTTTTGCGCGGGGTTATTCATATTGGCGAAGTGTCCCGACCTGGAGGGCGTATGGGTGACCGCCCATCCATCCCGCTGGCGGAGCGCTTGGATGGATTCGGCCTAGCAATGGGGCGTCTCAAAACAGGGACGCCGCCCCGACTTAATGGCAAGACGATTGATTGGGCGCGGTTAGAAGAGCAGCCCGGCGATGATGACCCCACGCTTTTCTCGTTTATGTCCAAGACACCATCTGCGCGCCAGATCTCTTGTGGGATCACGCATACGAACACGCAAACCCATGATATAATTCGCGAAAACCTCGGGCGCTCGGCCATGTATGGTGGACATATTGATGGTATCGGTCCTCGGTATTGCCCTTCGATCGAGGATAAGATTGTCCGGTTTTCTGATAAAAGCTCACATCAGATATTTCTTGAGCCAGAAAGCCTTTCCGATGACGTGATCTATCCAAATGGAATTTCCACATCGCTGCCCGTAGAGGTTCAGGAGGCCTATGTTCGGTCGATCCATGGGCTGGAGGCAGCAGAGATTCTACAGCCTGGCTATGCCATTGAGTACGATTACATCGACCCGCGCGCGCTTGATAGTCGGCTTGCGGTCAAATCGGTGCCCGGTCTCTACCTCGCCGGACAGATCAATGGCACGACCGGCTATGAAGAGGCGGCGGCACAGGGGCTGGTCGCAGGGCTGAACGCCGCGCTTGAGGCCTTGGGGCGCGCGCCCGCTCAGTTTAGTCGAACCGATAGCTATATCGGCGTGATGATCGACGACCTGACGACCCGAGGCGTGAGTGAACCGTACCGCATGTTTACCTCTCGGGCGGAGTTCCGATTATCGCTCCGTGCGGACAATGCAGATCAGAGAATGACGCCGTTCGGGCTTGAGTTGGGATGTGTCAGCGCGCCGCGCAAAGTGGCCTTTGAGGAGAAGATGGAGCGCTTGAGCGCTGCGAGGCTCCGGCTGGAAACGGCAAGCTATACGCCGCAGCACCTGTCAGATCTCGGTTTGAATGTAAATCATGACGGTGCGAGACGGACCGCATTCCAGATCTTATCCTATCCTGATGTAACGTTTTCTGATCTTGTGCAGCTTGATCCAGAGTTTGCCGAGATCGACCTTGAGACGCAGAAACAGATCGCCAAAGACGCGCTTTATGCGACGTATATCGAACGACAGAACCGAGATGTCGCGAAGCTAAAGCGGGATGAAGCCTATATTATTCCAACATCTTTTGGCTATGGGTCAATCGAGGGGCTGTCGAATGAGCTCAAAAGCAAACTCGCGGATGTGCGCCCAGAGAACCTTGCTCAGGCGGGGCGAATCGAGGGGATGACGCCGGCCGCGCTGAGCCTCATTCTGGCGAAGCTGCGGCAGGCAGCGCGGGAGAAGATTGCGTGACAGGCTTGCCTGATGTTTCACGTGAAACACAGGAGCGGCTTAAGGTCTATGCTGACCTCCTTGTCAAATGGAACCCGCGCATCAACCTCGTGTCCAAGGCGAGTCTTGATCAGATGTGGACACGACATTTTGCGGATTCCGCACAAATCTACGATCTCGCGCCGCATCCTGTCGAGCATTGGGTGGACCTCGGGTCTGGGGGCGGATTTCCCGGTCTGGTCGTTGCGGTGCTCGCGCAAGAGACCGGGTCGCCGCGCCGTATGACGTTGATCGAGAGCGACGCTCGGAAAGCAGCCTTTCTGCGGGTGGTTGTTCGGGAAACCGGGGCCGCCGCGACCGTTCTCAATGAGCGGATAGAGACCGCAGAGCCTCAGGCGGCAACGGTCTTGTCGGCGCGCGCGCTCGCGGATCTTGATGGGCTTCTGGCTTTTGCTGAGCGTCATCTGACTGCGGAGGGCGTGGCGCTCTTTCCGAAGGGCGCTACTTGGGAAATCGAGTTGAAAGCGGCACAAAGAAAGTGGCGCTTTGACTATCAACTTGCTAAAAGCGTTACAGAAACCGGTTCGGTTGTTTTTGCCATCACAGGAGTTGCCCGTGCCTGATCCGACGCGACCCGAGGGGCCAAAGATCATCGCAGTTGCCAACCAGAAAGGTGGGGTCGGCAAGACAACAACGACGATCAATCTCGGCGCCGCACTGGCAGAGACCGGGGCGCGCGTGCTGATTGTCGATCTTGACCCACAGGGGAATGCGTCGACCGGGCTGGGAATTGAGGCGGAGGCGCGGACGTTTACGGCCTATGATCTGCTTTTGGACGAGATTTCCTTGGACGACGTCATTCAGCCGACCGGCGTGGACCATCTGTCGATCATTCCAGCGACAGTGGATTTGTCCTCTGCTGATATCGAGTTGATTTCAAATGAGAAACGCAGTTTTCTTCTCCATGACGCCTTGCGCCAGCCGGCGATGGATGCCTATGAGTTCGAGTATATTCTGATCGATTGCCCGCCCTCGCTCAACCTTTTGACGGTAAACGCCATGGTCGCGGCGCACTCTATTCTTGTGCCGCTTCAAAGTGAATTCTTTGCGCTGGAAGGCTTGTCGCAGTTGATGTTGACCATTCGCGAGATACGGCAAACCGCAAATCCAGCGCTCAGAATCGAAGGTGTCGTCCTGACGATGTTCGACGCTCGAAACAATCTTTCGACGCAGGTAGAGCAGGATGCCAGGGACAATCTGGGGGATCTGGTGTTCAAGACGCGCATTCCGCGGAATGTTCGGGTGAGCGAGGCGCCGTCCTATGCTATGTCGGTTCTCTCTTACGATCCCCTGTCCAAAGGCGCGCAGGCCTATCGCGATCTGGCGCAGGAGTTGATGCAAAACAGCGCCCGGATCGCGGCCTGAATAGAGAGGACAAGCCTATGACCAGCAAAAAACCTCAGCCTCGTGGATTGGGTCGCGGGCTTTCGGCGTTGATGGCGGATGTGTCCGCTGATGTTACCGCCCGCAAGGATGATACGCCGCGTCGGCCGGATCTCATGGTGCCAGTGGAAAAGGTCCGCCCAAACCCGAATCAGCCGAGGCGGTCCTTTGATGCGACTTTGCTCGAAGACCTTGCTCGGTCAATCTCTGAAAAGGGCATCATTCAGCCGTTGATCGTTCGACTGGTGTCCGGTCGTGCTGATGAGTATGAGATTGTCGCTGGAGAACGGCGCTGGCGCGCAGCACAGATGGCCAAGCTTCACCAAATACCGGTATTGATCCGCGACTTTGATGACACAGAGGTTCTCGAAGTCGCCATCATCGAAAACATTCAGAGGGCCGATCTTAATCCTGTTGAAGAAGCCTCTGGCTATCAGCAGTTGATGCAGAAATTTGGCCATACTCAAGAAAAGCTGGCCGAAGCCCTGGGCAAGAGCCGCAGCCATATTGCAAACTCCATCCGTTTGCTCGCTCTGCCAGAAGAGGTCTTGAGCTATGTTCGCGACGGCAAGCTCTCTGCGGGTCACGCCCGCGCGCTGATCACAGTTGACGATCCAGCCGCGCTTGCCCGTCAGGTGATTCAAAAGTCGCTTTCGGTGCGAGAGACGGAGAGATTGGCCAAATCTGGCCCTGGCAATATTTTCAGGGAGAGCGATCAAAGGCCAAAGCCACGCAAAGAGCCGCTGAAAGATGCAGACACCAAGGCGCTAGAAGAAGACCTCTCTGCGAATCTGACGATGAAGGTGCAGATTGACCATATCCCGGGTCGGGAGAACGGTCAGATTACCATTCACTACGCGTCGCTGGATCAACTGGATCGTTTGATTGGAATGCTCAGCATCTGACGTTCACACGTCCGGCAGCAGATCACGAATCACAGCATTCAAAACGGCACGCCCGGCGCGGGTCGCACGAAGGCGGGTGCCTAGCGGTTCGATCATCCCGATTTGTTGCAGGTGATCAACGACGGTGGGCGAAAGCGGTTGACCTGCAAGTTTCTCAAACCGGCCCGGATCAATGCCGTCGGAAATCCGCAGGCCCATCAAGAGATATTCAACCGCTTGATCCTGTCCTGACAGGCGCACTGGCTTACGCTCTGAACTGGCCGTTTCCACTGAGTCGAGCCAGCGCCCCGGCGCCCGATGGGCCTCGGTTGCGTGTTTCTGTCCGTTGCGTGTGATGCGGCCATGTGCGCCCGGACCGATGCCGATGTAGTCCCCATAGCGCCAATAGATCAGGTTGTGCCGTGACTCGGACCCCGGCCGCGCGTGATTTGAAACCTCATAGGCGGGCAGTCCTGCCGCGTCACAGATCTCTTGCGTTGCCTCATACATATCCGCCGCCGTCTCATCCTCTGGTAAGCCGCGCAGTTTTCCCGCTGCATAGCGGTCCCCAAAGGCCGTACCTGTCTCTATGGTCAGTTGATAGAGCGACAGATGATCCACCGTCATTGCCAGAGCCTCGCGCAATTCCGCCTTCCAGGCGTCAAGGGTTTGATCCTGGCGCGCGTAGATAAGATCAAAGCTCACTCTGTCAAAGTTTTCTCTCGCTATATCAAAGGCTTGCCGGGCCTCCGCCACAGAGTGAATACGCCCCAAGCGTTTGAGATCTATATCGTTCAAGGCCTGCACGCCCATTGAGATGCGTGTGACCCCGGCCTCGGCAAAGGCACGAAAGCGTCCCGCTTCGACCGAGCCGGGATTGGCCTCTAGGGTTATCTCGGGCGCATTGGCCATGGGCCATGAGGCCTTGATGCGCTCTATGAGTGCCGCGATCGTTTCAGGGGCCATGAGGCTGGGCGTGCCGCCGCCAAAGAAGACGGTGTTCAGAACCCGACCCGGCACAAGAGCGGCATAGCGATCAATCTCGGCCAAATAGGCAGTGCACCAACGGGTTTGGTCAATCTCGCGCGCCACATGGCTGTTAAAGTCGCAATAGGGGCATTTGGCCTCGCAAAACGGCCAATGAACATAGAGGCCAAAGCCTCCCTCTTGCCAATCCTCAGGCAAAACAACCTGCAACCAGCTTGCGGAACGCATCGGCGCGGTGGCTGATCCGGTTTTTCTCTGTCGGGACCATCTCGGCAAAGGTCACGTCATGACCAAGCGGTTGAAACATCGGATCATAGCCATGACCCTGCGCGCCGCGCATCGGCCAGACCACCCACCCTTCGGCCGTACCCTCAAAGACTTCGTCATGCCCATCCGGCCATGCGAGGACCAGAGTGCAGCAAAACCGAGCCGTCCAGGGCTGCGGTTGTTTGCTCGCGACCAGCGCGTCATGGGCCCGGTGCATGGCCATGCCAAAGTCTCGACCCGTCTCTGTTTCGGCCCAATCTGCGGTATAGACGCCGGGTGCGCCATCCAGAGCGTCAATCACGATACCCGAATCGTCCGACAGGGCCGGCAAACCCGTGGCGCGCGCAGCCGCATGCGCCTTGATCCTCGCGTTGCCAAGAAAGGTTGACTCGGTTTCATCTGGCTCCGCGAGGCCCAGGGCAGCCGCACCGACGACCTCGACACCATAGGGTGCAAGCAGGGCGGTAATTTCCCCCAGCTTGCCCGCGTTATGGGTGGCGACCAGAAGCCGATCGTCGGTGAATTTACGCACCCGTCGCCTCGCGCTGTTTCGCAACCAAAAGATCAACGCCCTGTTCGGCCAGATCGAGCAGGGTATTCATCTGATCGCGGCTATAGGTCGAGCCTTCGGCGCTCATCTGCACCTCGATCAGGCGCTTGCTTCCGGTCATGATGAAATTGCCGTCCACACCGGCTTCGCTATCTTCGGGATAGTCGAGGTCGAGCACGGGTTGCCCCGCATAGATCCCGCAGGACACCGCCGCAACGGGGTCGATCAACGGATCGCTGATCACGTCGCCTGCATTCATCAATTTCTGAACCGCCAGCTTGAGTGCGACCCAACCGCCGGTGATAGAGGCGCAGCGCGTGCCGCCATCGGCTTGGATCACATCGCAGTCGACCGTGATCTGTCGTTCACCCAAGGCGACCCGGTCCACGCCCGCGCGCAGGCTGCGACCGATGAGGCGTTGAATCTCGACGGTGCGCCCGCCCTGTTTGCCCGCCGTTGCCTCGCGGCGCATGCGGCTGTTAGTCGAGCGCGGCAGCATCCCATATTCCGCCGTGACCCACCCCAGACCCGACCCTTTGACAAAAGGCGGCACGCGCTCTTCGATTGTGGCGGTGCAGAGGACATGCGTATCGCCGATCTTGATCAGGCAGGAGCCCTCGGCATGTTTCAAAACACCGGTTTCGATTGAAACTGGCCGCATTTCGCTTAAATTCCTACCCGAAGGTCGCATTACATGTCCCTTTCACTGTTGGCTCCGGGATATATGTGCAAGGCCTGTGATGGCAACCCCGATTGACCTTTGCCGTGCTCAGTCTTTAATGACATCCTAGACAGGAATACCATCTGATGAATGACGCCAGTTCGCTTCTGGATCAGCTCAACGACCGCTCGCGCGAGGTGTTCCGTCGCGTGGTCGAAAGCTATCTTGCCAAGGGCGACCCGGTCGGTTCGCGGACCCTGACACGGGATTTCAGTGAAAAGGTCAGCGCCGCCACGATCCGCAACGTGATGCAGGATCTGGAGTATATGGGTCTCTTGGGCAGCCCGCATATCAGCGCCGGGCGGATTCCCACGCAAGAGGGGCTGCGCATGTTCGTGGATGGTCTGCTGGAGGTCAGCAATCTTGAGGTGACCGATCGTCAGGCGATTGACGCGACCGTGGGCAGCAATTCGCAGGATGTCGCCGGAGCGCTCGACCGGATCGGGGCGGCCCTGTCGGGGGTGACGCGGGGGGCGTCTCTGGTGCTCGCGCCCAAACATGAGGCACCGATCAAACATATCGAGTTTGTCAGTCTTGGGCATGACCGTGCCCTTGTCGTGCTGGTGTTTTCGGATGGCCATGTTGAGAACCGCATTTTTACGCCACCACCGGGACAAACGCCCAGTTCGATGCGCGAGGCGGCGAATTTCCTCAATGCGTTGATTGAGGGAAAAACGTTGTCGGATCTGCAAACCGTGATCGCACGGCAGATTTCTGCACGGCGGCAGGAGATTGATCAACTTGCCCGCGACCTGATCGACAGTGGCCTTGCCGTGTGGGAGGGCGAAGGCGACCATTACGAGCGTTTGATCGTGCGGGGCCGCGCCAATCTGTTGAGCACGACCGCCGAAGAAAAGGATCTGGAGCGGATTCGAATCCTGTTTGATGATCTGGAACGCAAGCGCGACATTGCCGAATTTCTGGAACTGGCCGATGAGGGGGCCGGCGTGCGCATTTTTATTGGCTCTGAGAACAAACTTTTCTCACTTTCGGGTTCCTCTTTGGTGGTCTCTCCATATATGAACGCTGACCGTAAGATCATCGGTGCGGTGGGCGTTATTGGCCCGACGCGCCTAAATTATGGACGGATTGTGCCGATTGTGGATTACACGGCGCAGCTCGTGGGCAAACTGATCTCCGACCGGAGCTAGAGGTGAAGAATGGCAGAGCCGAAAGAAGACAGCTTTCTCGACGATATCGAAGAAGCAGCCGCCGCAGAGCGTGAGCAAATGGATGAAGACATCAGCGATGAGGCGCTCGAGCTTGACGCCCTGCGCGCGGAGCGGGACGCCCTGCGCGACAAGTTCATGCGCGCGCTTGCGGATGCGGAGAACGCTCGCAAGCGGTCCGAAAAGGATCGCCGCGAGGCCGAGAACTATGGTGGATCGAAACTGTCGCGTGATATGTTGCCGGTCTATGACAATCTGAAACGGGCGCTTGAAACCGTGACCGAAGAGCAGCGCGCCGGATCGGCGGCGCTGTTCGAAGGAATCGAGCTGACGCTGCGCGAGCTGCGCAATGTCTTCACCAAGCACGGTATCACCGTGATAGATCCGCAGGTTGGCGACCGTTTTGATCCGCAGCAGCATGAGGCGATGTTCGAGGCCCCGCTGCCCGGCACCAAGGCAGGCGAGATCATTCAGGTTTCGACCCAGGGGTTCATGCTGCATGACCGCATCCTGCGACCGGCGCAGGTCGGGGTGTCGTCCAACCGGGGTTGAGTGTCGGGGGGGCGTCAGCCCGCCTTGCTCGCCGTGTCGGTCGCCAAGGCCTTGAGTTCATAGATCAAGTCGAGCGCCTCGCGTGGACTAAGGCTGTCAGGTAGAATATCCTCCAGCCGTTTTTCCACCACCGAGTGGCGTCTTGTCGGGGCCGGCGGCGGCGGGGGGATCGCGGCAAAGAGTGGCAGATCGTCAATCAGGGCCCGTTGCGCGCCACTGCCCTCCCGCTCGCCTCTCTCCAAGGCTTCAAGCACGACCCTTGCCCGCGCCACGACCGCAGCGGGCAGGCCAGCCAGCTTGGCCACTTGCACGCCATAGCTGCGGTCCGCTGCTCCACGACGCACTTCGTGCATGAAGACCACGTCGCCGTCGTGCTCTTTGACGGTCACGGTGGCATTCTCGACGCGCGCGAGTTTGTCGCTGAGGTTGGTCAGCTCATGGTAATGCGTGGCAAAGAGCGCGCGGCAGCCATTCACATCATGCAGGTGTTCCAGCGTGGCCCAAGCGATGCTCAGACCGTCATAGGTGGCGGTGCCACGACCGATCTCATCCAGAATGACGAGCGCGTGATCATCCGCCTGATTGAGGATCGCTGCGGTTTCAACCATCTCGACCATAAAGGTCGATCTGCCGCGCGCCAGATCGTCCGATGCCCCGACGCGGCTGAAGAGTTGACTGACCATGCCAATATGCGCTGATCTCGCCGGCACATAGCTGCCCATTTGCGCCAGAAGGGCAATCAACGCGTTCTGACGCAAAAAGGTGGATTTCCCCGCCATATTCGGTCCCGTCAGCAGCCAGATATCACTGTCCTCGCCGAGATCACACTCATTGGCGATGAAGGGCGCGCCGCCTTGGGCACGCAGGGCGCGCTCTACCACCGGATGCCGCCCGCCTGTGATCCGAAGGGCGCGACTCTGATCCACTTTCGGGCGACACCAGGTCTCGGCACGAGCCAGATCTGCAAGTGCGGTGGACAGATCAATTTCCGCCAGCCCGCGTGCGGTTTGGGCGATCTCGGCGGCGCGTGCCAGAATCGCGGATTTCAGGTCGTCATAGAGCCGTTTTTCAATCTCCAGCGCCCGCCCGCCTGCGTTGAGAATACGGGTTTCCATCTCGGTCAGTGCGATGGTGGTAAAGCGCAGTTGATTGGCAGTGGTCTGGCGGTGTTTGAAGTGGTCGTTCAGCGGAGGCGCCAACATGCGGTCGGCATGGGTGCTGGTCACTTCGATGAAATACCCCAGCACGTTGTTGTGCTTGATTTTGAGCGACTGAATGCCGGTTTGCTTTATGAACTCGCCCTGCATCCGCGCGATCACGCCGCGCCCCTCGTCGCGCAATTGTCGTGCCTCATCGAGGCCTCCGTCAAAGCCGGGCGCGATAAAGCCGCCATCGCGCACCAGAAGCGGTGGCTCTGCAATCAATGCCTGATCCAGCAGGTCCAGGAGGGTATCATGCCCGGTCAGGCCAGAGACCGCCTCGGCCAAGAGCGGCGGCAGGTCACTGTCCGTGAGCCGTTCTGCAATGTTTGCCGCTTGGGCCAGGCCATTGAGCACCGCGGCCAGATCCCGAGGACCGCCCCGGTCAAGCCCAAGGCGGGAGAGGGCGCGATCAAGGTCAGGCACCTTGCGCAAGCTGTCGCGTAGATCGGCACAAATTCGAGACTGTTCCACCGCAAACTGCACTGACTCAAGCCGCGCCTGCACCACGTCGAGCGCCCGGCTCGGGCTCGACAGCCGACGCTCCAACAGCCGCCCACCACCGGGGGTTACGGTGCGGTCGATGGTGGCGAGCAAGGATCCGGCGCGACCACCATTCAGGGCGTGGGTCAGTTCGAGATTGCGCCTTGTGGCGGCGTCGATCTGCATCACGCGTGCTTCGTTCTCGCGCACGGGGGGCCGCAACAGCGGCAACTTGCCTTTTTGCGTGATGTCGAGCCAATCGACGATGGCACCCATCGCGGCGATCTCGGGTCGTGTGAATTGGCCATAGGCGTCAAGCGTACCGACGCCGAAGAGGGCGCAAAGCCGCCGCTCTCCTGCGGTGCTGTCAAAGGCTGCTTGGCCCAGAGCCGTCAAAGAAGCCCCAGACTCAGAGACTGTTTCGGCTAAACTTAGAACATCTGCCTCAGCCAGCAGCACCTCGCGCGGGGCAAGGCGGGCAAGTTCGGGGCCGAGCCGGGCGGCGGCCATCGGCATGACATGAAATGCTCCAGTCGAAATGTCGACCCACGCCAGCGCGCCCGTGTCGCGCACATTGGCAAAGCTCGTGAGATAATTGTGTCGCCGGGCGTCGAGCAGGCTCTCTTCGGTCAGGGTGCCGGGGGTCACAAGGCGCACAACTTCGCGGCGCACCACCGATTTCGCACCTCGTTTCTTGGCCTCGGCGGGGTCTTCCATCTGCTCGCAGACCGCGACCCGGAAGCCTTTGCGGATCAGCGTAAGAAGATAACCTTCGGCGGCGTGAACGGGCACGCCACACATTGGAATGTCCTGATCGAGATGTTTGCCACGTTTGGTCAGTGCGATATCGAGCGCCTCGGCGGCGGCGGCGGCATCGTCAAAGAACAATTCATAGAAATCACCCATCCGGTAGAACAAGAGCGCCTCTGGATAGTGCGCCTTGATCTCCAGATACTGTGCCATCATCGGCGTGACGGTTGGTCCCGCGTTACTCACCTTGCCCCCTTTGGTTCTTGGGGCTGACCTTACAAATCTGTGTCAGGTGGCGAAAGCCCAAAGCGCAGCTTGGGCGCTCAACGGCCGTTGCGATCAAGAGCCGCTGGTGAAAGGAGCGTCCTTGCCCCAAAGCTCTTGGACGCGGGCATCCCGTCCGCAGGCGTCACGGTAGAGTTTATAGGCCTTGGCCTTGGTTCGGGGGCCAAAGCGGGTGAGCACGATCTCACTGCTTTTGTAGTAATCCTGATGATAGGCCTCGGCGGGATAAAAGGTCTGTGCGTCAAGGATTGGCGTGACGATGTCCCGTCCCAATGCCGCCTGAGCCTTGGTTATAGCGCTCTGGGCGATCTGCTTTTGTGCTGGATCAGTGACGAAAATCGCTGTGCGATAGCTATCGCCCCGGTCGCAGAACTGGCCGCCGGCGTCGGTCGGGTCGACGGAGCGCAGGAAGAGGTGCAGCAATTGCGCGCGGCTGACCTGTGCCGGGTCAAAAATAATTTGAACCGCCTCGAAATGGCCGGTGCCACCGGCCGTTACCTGTTTGTAACTGGGGTTCTCCACCGCGCCGCCGGTAAAGCCCGACTCGGCCGCAATCACGCCTTTGACCTGTTCAAAGTCTGATTCGACGCACCAGAAGCAACCGCCTGCAACGACCAAAGTCTCGGTCTCGGCGGCATGCGCCCGGCTACTGTTAACGCAGAGCCCAACGATGATCAGCATCGCCAGAGCCGCCGCCTTGATCTCCCGAAGATGTACGTTCATTGGATTGCCCTCCTGTTTGATTGCTATCATGCAGCAAATCGCGCAGGTCACCAACGCAGGACTCCGGGATGTCACGGTCTATTGAGCAATGTTTCGCCGGATGTGAGCGGATGGGTGCTAGATCGCTGTCAGGTGCAGGGCCTTTTCCCGCGCGGGGCAGACGCCCTTGAGACCGCCCGGCACGTCGATATCCGCAAGCTGTGTCATGGTGTAGCGTGTGCCGTATTGCGCGCGCACCGCTGCCCCGGAGAGGGAAAAGGGCGGGCCAGCCATGACCGACTGGTCGTACTCAAAGGTGACGAGCAATTGCGGTGCAAGGTCGGTGAGCGCTGCCAGATGCCCAGCATAGCGCCCTCGCATCGTGTCGGGCAGGGCAACGAACGCCGCGCGGTCGTAAACGGCATCGACCGGACCGAGCAGATCGGCGGTGAGGTCGAAGATATCGCCCACGAATATATCCAAACCGTCTGCGGCATAGCGTTTGAGGGGGCCGTGCGCAGTCACCTCGGGTGTGACGGCCATCTCTTCAAAGAGCTGTTTCACGGCGATTTCGCTGAGCTCGGCGCCAGCCACCCGATAGCCTTGGGCCAGGAGCCAGGCGATATCGCGGGTCTTGCCGCAAAGCGGCAGGAAAATCCGCGCGCCGGGATCAAGGCCCAGCGCGCCGATATGGGCCGAGAGCATGCGGTTGACCGCGCCCTCGTGAAAGCCGATCTGCATGTTTTCCCAACGGGTATGCCAGAAATCGGCTTCCATGATGTTTAGCCCTTGAGTCTGCGGTTGCGCGCGGCGAGCAGTTTCAGGCGCAGCGCGTTGAGTTGGATAAAGCCTGCCGCGTCCTTTTGGTCATAGGCGCCGGCGTCATCCTCGAAGGTGACATGCGCCTCGGAATAGAGGCTGTGGTCGGACCAGCGACCAACGCAGGACACTGAGCCCTTGTAGAGTTTGAGGCGGACGGTGCCGGTGACATGTTCTTGGCTCTTGTCGATGGCGGCTTGCAGCATTTCACGCTCGGGTGAGAACCAGAAGCCATTGTAGATCAGTTCCGCATAGCGCGGCATGAGCGAATCCTTGAGATGGCCCGCGCCGCTATCCAGGGTGATCTGTTCGATGCCGCGATGCGCCTCGAGCAGGATGGTGCCACCGGGCGTCTCGTAGATGCCGCGCGATTTCATGCCGACAAAGCGGTTTTCCACGAAATCGAGCCGGCCGACGCCATGTTTACGACCAAATTCGTTGAGGTCGGTCAGGATCGTGGCGGGGCTGAGGGCGGTGCCGTTGATGGCCACGGCGTCGCCACGCTCAAAGCTGACCTCGATAAATTCGGGGGTGTCTGGCGCATCCTCGGGGCTGACGGTGCGCTGATAGACGTAATCGGGAGCCATTTCAGCGGGGTCTTCGAGCACGCGGCCCTCGGAGGAGGTGTGCAGCAGGTTGGCATCTACCGAGAAGGGCGCTTCGCCGCGCTTATTCTTGGCGATCGGAATCTGGTTTTCTTCAGCAAAGGCAATGAGCTTGGTGCGGCTGGTCAGATCCCAGAGGCGCCAAGGTGCGATCACCTTGATATCAGGGTTGAGCGCATAGGCGGCCAGCTCGAACCGCACCTGATCGTTGCCCTTGCCGGTGGCACCATGCGCCACGGCATCGGCCCCGGTCATGGCGGCAATCTCGACCAGACGCTTGGAGATCAGCGGGCGGGCGATGGAGGTGCCAAGCAGATAGAGCCCCTCATAGAGCGCATTGGCGCGGAACATCGGAAAGACGAAATCACGCACGAACTCTTCGCGGACATCCTCGATATAGATGTTCTCGGGTTTGATCCCCAGCATCTCGGCCTTTTGGCGCGCGGGGTCCAGTTCCTCGCCCTGACCGAGATCGGCGGTAAATGTCACCACTTCGCAGCCATATTCGGTCTGGAGCCATTTCAGGATGATCGAGGTATCGAGGCCCCCGGAATAGGCCAGAACAACTTTTTTGGGCGCGGACATGTCATTCCCCTTGCGTCAAATCTGGCTGGCGGAGTAGCGGCTTTTGCGGTGATGGGCAAGTGGACGTGGTTGACTGGCCCTCTGGTTGTGCTAGCGAGGTCGGGCAATTGTCCAAGAGGTGCGGTGATGGTGGCCTGGCGTATTTTTACACATTCGTTGCAGATGATTTTCAACAACTTCGCTCAGGTGATGCGCATTATCTTGGTGCCGTTGGGGATCGGGATTGCGGTTTTGATTTTGTTCGCGGCGCTTGGAGTTTCGATTGACAGTGCGCCGGGCGACGTCGTCACCGCTGGTCAGATCGGCGGGATGATCTTGCTGGCGCTGGTGCTGATCGGTTTGGCGCTCTGGGTTGTTGTGGCGTGGCACCGATTTATCCTGCTTGCGGAGTATTCCCAAGGCTGGGTGCCGATGCTGCGGAGCGATCGCATGCTGTCTTATATCGGGCATTCTCTGTGGCTTGGGCTTGTAATGACGGGCCTGACGGTGCCGCTCTTTCTGGTGATTGGGGGCCTTGGCGGGATGGTGCCGCTGATTGTTACGAGTGTGAGTATCGTGGTGATCGTGGCGCTCAATATCGTGTTTTTCCGGCTTTCGGTGATCTTGCCTGCTGCGGCCATTGGTCAGCCGCTGCGGCTTGGTGCGGCGTGGGATGCGACGCGGGGAAGCAGTGGCACGATCCTGATTCTTGTTCTCATACTTGGTGCCGCGCAATTCGCGCTTCAGCTTGTGTTGGGATTGCTGCTCTTGGCTCCGGTGATTGGTATCGTGCTGATGGCGGTGGGCACGGCGCTTTCGGCTTTGATCAATGTCAGCATTCTGACCACGCTTTACGGCTATTATATCGAAAAGCGCGCGCTCTGAGCCTTGTCAGGGGGGCACGATTGCGGCACTGAGGCGGGCATGACCGAGTTTCAGGAAAATGCCCGCGCCGCAGAGGCGGCGATGCGCGCTGTGTTCGAGCCGACGCCGCTCCAGCGCAATGATCACCTGTCCGAGCGCTATGGCGCTGAGATCCTGCTCAAGCGCGAGGATCTGAGTCCTGTGCGGTCCTACAAGCTGCGTGGGGCGTTCAATGCGATGCGCAAGGTTCTGGCGGCGCGGCCGGACACAGCGACGTTTGTCTGTGCCAGTGCGGGCAATCATGCGCAGGGCGTGGCGTATATGTGCCGGCATTTCGGGGTCAAAGGCGTGATTTTCATGCCGGTGACAACGCCGCAGCAAAAGATCGGCAAGACCGAGACCTTTGGTGGCGATGCGGTGGCGATCCGGCTGACGGGCGACTATTTCGACGACACGCTGGCGGCGGCGCAGGCTTATTGCGCGCAGGTCGGCGGGCATTTCCTGTCGCCGTTCGATGATGAGGACGTAATCGAGGGGCAAGCCAGCGTTGCGGTCGAGATCGAGGCGCAGTTGGGCGGCATGCCGGATCGTCTAATCCTTCCGGTTGGGGGTGGCGGGCTCTCGGCGGGGGTGCGCAGCTATGTCGGCGCGCGGGCCGTGCTGACGTTGGTGGAACCGGCCGGGGGCGCGTGCCTTGGGGCGGCGCTGGCGGCGGGCGAACCTGTGCGCCTGCGGCATGTGAATACCTTTGCCGATGGGGCGGCGGTGGCGCAGATTGGCGCGCGCACTTTTGCGCGGCTGGCGGATCTGGACCCGGCGCAGGCCATGGTGATCGAAGAGGACCGGCTCTGCACCACGATGCTCGAGATGCTCAATATCGAGGGGATCGTGCTCGAGCCTGCGGGGGCGCTGGCGGTGGATGCGCTCAAGGATCTGGGAGACGTGATCCGGGGCAAGACGGTGGTTTGTGTCACCTCGGGCGGCAATTTCGATTTCGAGAGGTTGCCGGAGGTCAAGGAGCGCGCGCAGCGGTTCTCGGGCGTGAAGAAGTATTTCATCCTGCGGATGCCGCAGCGCCCCGGCGCGCTGCGCGAGTTTCTAGAGATATTGGGACCGGAGGACGATATTGCGCGGTTTGAGTATCTCAAGAAATCGGCGCGCAATTTCGGTTCTGTGCTGATCGGGATCGAGACGACACGGACCGAAAATTTCGAACCGATCCTGACGCGGCTCGATGCTGCTGGCTTTGAGTATCGCGATATCACCCGTGATGAGGTGTTGGCAGAGTTTCTGATCTGAGCTTCAGGCGGCGATGACCCGGTCAAGACCGGAGAGAAACTCTGATTTTGAGTGGGCGTAGCATGACAGAATTTCAGGCAGGTTGATCGCGCCGTATCGACCGGCGGCAGCGGACTGTTCGCCCCGGTGGCAGAGATCAGAAAAGGCGGCAAAGCCGAGGTTGAGGGCGCTGCCCTTGAGAAAGTGTAAATGCCCTTCGAGGTGCAGATTGGGGCCGGTGTGGCGCAGTTTCTCGATTTCGGTATCCACTTCTTCGAGAAACAGGTCCACCACCTCGCCAAAGGCATCAGCCCCGATTTCGTCGCGCAGATCCTGAACGCGGTTCCAGTCGATCATCATTGAGCCTCCGATTCCTGCGGCAAGACTGCGGCCAAAGAGCTACGGAAAGTTTAATGCCGCCGGGAAAGCCGCGCGAATTTTAACATTCAGGGGCTGTTAAACTTTGGGCGGTTAGACAGGGTCAGGACAGGACAAAGGTGGCCCGGGTGCGATCACGAATGGAACAGGCGGCAGAGGCGGATGCGGGCGGCGGGGTGATCCGCCGCGTGCTCGTCGTGGATGACAGCCGCCTGCAACGGCGGATTTTAAGCGCGTCGTTGCAACGTTGGGGATTCGAGGTGCAGGAAGCCGATTCGGGCGACGCCGCGCTGATTCTGTGCCGTGATGAGCCGCCCGATCTCGTCATGAGTGATTGGATGATGCCGGGGTTGAGCGGGCTGGAGTTCTGCAAGAGATTCCGAGAGATGTCGCGCGATAGCTATGGGTATTTCATCCTGCTCACGTCCAAGAGTGACAAGGATGAAGTTGCGCTGGGCCTTGATGCCGGGGCAGATGACTTTCTGACCAAACCGGTCAATGCCGCGGAACTGCGCGCGCGAATTTCGGCGGGCGCACGGATCCTGCGGATGGAGCGCGAGCTAACCGAGAAGAACCGGCTGATCAAATCCACGCTCGACGAATTACAGACGCTCTATGATTCGCTCGACAGTGATCTGGTCGAAGCCAAGAAGCTGCAGCAATCGCTGGTGAGCGAGCGCTATCGCGATTGTGGCACGGCTGAGGTGTCCTTGATGCTGCAATCTGCCGGCCATGTCGGCGGTGACCTGGTTGGCATGTTTCCTATTGGGCATACACGCATCGGGCTCTACGGAATTGATGTGTCGGGTCATGGTATCAGTTCAGCGCTGATGACGGCGCGGTTGGCGGGGTATCTCTCGGCCTCGGTGCCGGAACAGAACCTCGCCCTGCGCAAGACGCGCGACGGTCGTTTCGTGGCGCGTCCCCCAGCGGAGGCGATTGCAATGCTCAATCGCTTGATCATGTCGGAGATGGAGACCGAGCATTACTTCACCCTCGTTCTTGCCGATGTGGATCTGGAAACCGGGCGCGTGATCCTGTCACAGGCGGGGCATCCGCATCCTGCATTGCAGCGTGCGGATGGAACGGTGGAGTTTATCGGGTCGGGTGGTTTGCCTGTAGGCCTGATTGATGGAGCAGAATTTCAGCAGTTCGAAGTGATGATGGCGCCGGGTGACAGGCTTCTGATTCATTCCGACGGGGTGATCGAATGCTCTGGTCGGTCTGGTGATCTGCTCCACGATGAGGGGCTGGCGCGGATCTTGCGGGATCTGCGACAGACGCGCGGGATGGCGTTTCTCGAATCTCTTTTGTGGAAACTGTCAGAGTTTGCGGGGGATAGTGACTTTAACGATGATATTTCCGCCGTATTACTGGAGTTCAAAGGCAGCCCGTTTCCCGGCTGACGAAATGCCGATCCCCGGCGTTGCCCAGATCGCGCGTCGCCTGTTGCGGTGTGATCCAGACTGGGCGATGCCCCGGCTCGCTGGGGGGGCCCAATCGGCGCACCGGATGAGCGCGGTAGATAATGCAGAGTTTTTCGGCCCAGAACCCGTATTCCGGCATATAGGTAAAGCGACGAAAGGCACCGAGCCTCTGAGGCCGGGCGATCAGCCAGCCGGTTTCCTCGAAAACCTCGCGGTGGAGGGCCTGGAGCGGCGATTCTCCCGGGTCAATACCGCCGCCGGGCAATTGCAGCTCTGGCACCGGGTCCGCCTGATGGGTGACGAGCAGCCGCCCGCGACGGGGCAGGATGGCATAGGCGCCCGGTCGCAAACGGTAGGCGATACCGGGTTCTGGCCTCTCTCCGAATCGTCTAATCACTTTGTGTCTCCCGGGCCTGACTTGTCCTGACGGTACAGTCGCGATATGCCAAGTCGAGACCCCAAAGGAAAGCCCATGACACTTGGACAGAGAATCGCTTGGGATGATACAATCCTGCCATTTCAGCTAGACCGCGCCGATATCCGTGGCCGCGTCGTGCGTCTGGACGGGGTGCTTGATGGAATCCTGAAACAGCATGACTATCCGCCTCAGGTCGAGGCGTTGATTGCCGAGATGGCGCTTTTGACCGCGTTGATCGGTCAGACGATCCAATTGCGCTGGAAGCTGTCCCTGCAGGTGCAGACGCGCGGTGCTGTGCGTATGATCGCCACCGATTATTATGGCCCGAGTGAGCCGGGTGAACCGGCCCGGATGCGCGCCTATGCCAGTTTTGACCGCGAGCGCCTGAGCCATGCGCGCCCATTTGATCAGTTGGGCGATGGCTATTTCGCGGTAATGCTGGATCAAGGTAAGGGCACCACGCCCTACCAAGGGATTACACCGATTGCGGGCGAGGCGCTCCGGCATTGTGCTGAGGCGTATTTTGCCCAATCCGAGCAGTTGCCAACGCGATTCGCGTTGAGTTTTGGCAAATCCACCGGGGCAGGCGAGGCGGAGCATTGGCGCGCGGGTGGCGTGATGCTGCAGCATATGCCCAAGGCGTCGCCCTTTGCCAGTGGTGGCGGATCGGGCGAAGGCGGGCTCTTGCAGGCGGAAGATATCCTGATGGGTGACGAGGCCGAGAACTGGAATCGCGCCAATGTTCTGCTCGATACGGTTGAGGATCTGGAATTGATCGGGCCGTCTGTCACGCCAACGGAATTGCTTGTGCGGCTGTTTCACGAAGAAGGGCCGCGGGTGTTTGACATGCAAGCGGTGCGGTTTGGCTGCACCTGTTCCGAAGAGCGGGTGCGCAGCAGCCTGTCGATCTATTCGGCGCGCGATATCGCCACGATGACCACCGACGAGGGCATCGTGACCGCAGATTGCCAGTTTTGCGGGGCGCATTACCGGCTGGACCCTGCGACAGTGGGGTTCGAGGCCAAGGATGGGACAGCGGACGGTGACTGACCCGCTCGATCGGGTGCTTTTGGCGCTGCGGGCCGAGCGCGCGCCGTCTTCGGATTATGATCTGAACCCAGGTGTCGTTCTGCCAGAGGGGCGCAAGTTGCGGTCGGCAGCCGTGTTGGTGCCTATATTTGAGACGCGCGTGATCCTCACCAAGCGGTCATCAAAGCTCCGGCATCATCCGGGGCAGATCGCATTTCCGGGCGGCAAACAGGATCTTGGTGATCCTGATATCACGACAACTGCGTTGCGCGAGGCGGAGGAAGAGATCGGGCTTGATCGTGGATTGGTTGAAGTTCTGGGGTTTTTGCCGCGCCATGAGACCGTGACCGGGTTTGACGTGACACCGGTTCTAGCACGGGTACATGGGCCATTTCGGCCCCGCGCCGAGCAGGGCGAGGTCGATGAAGTGTTTGACGTGCCATTGGCGCATTTGCTCGAATTGGGCCGGTATAGGGTCGAGAAACGCCGCTGGCGTGGAGATTGGCGGCGTTACTATGCGGTGCCCTATGGCCCCTATTATATTTGGGGCGCCACAGCGCGCATCCTACGCAACATGGCAGATTTGGCGGGACCGGAATGAAGGTTTCGGGGGCGTGGATCGAGGCCGAGGCGACACAAGCGGTCTGTCGCATGTTGAGCGGGGCGGGACACCAAGCGCTCTTTGTCGGGGGCTGCGTGCGCAATGCGCTCTTGGGTGAGCCGGTTGCGGATATAGACATCGCGACCGACGCGCGGCCAGAGGTGGTGATGGACCTGGCCGCGGCGGCGGGGCTGAAACCGGTGCCGACAGGCATCGAGCATGGTACGATTACGGTGGTATCGAGCCACATTCCGCATGAGGTGACGACCTTCCGCGAGGACGTGGAGACATTTGGCCGTCATGCGGTGGTGGCCTTTTCCATGGATATTCACAGCGATGCGCGGCGGCGCGATTTTACCATGAACGCGCTCTACGCGCAGGCGGATGGCACTGTGATCGACCCGCTTGCGGGACTAGAGGATCTGCGCGCGCGCCGGGTGCGGTTCATCGAGGATGCCGATCAACGGATTCGCGAGGATTATTTGCGGATTCTGCGGTTTTTCCGGTTTCATGCCTGGTATGGCGACCCTGAGGGCGGCCTTGACGCTGACGGGCTAGCGGCCTGCGCGGCTAATCTGGATGGGTTGGCGCGATTGTCGCGAGAGCGAGTGGGAGCCGAGATGTGCAAGCTCTTGGGCGCACCTGATCCGGCGCGGTCGGTGGCGGCGATGCAGGCGGCTGGGGTGCTCAATGCGGTCCTGCCCGGGGCGGATGCGCGCCCGTTGGCGCTATTGGTTCATCAGGAAACAGAGACTAACATGGCCCCTGATGCGATCTTGCGCCTTGCCGCGCTGGGGGGCGAGTCGGTGGCGGAGCGGTTGCGTTTGTCGAAATCGGACACAAGGCGGTTGGCACATTTGCAAGAGAAGGCTGCAGGGCAGATGCAGGCTGCAGAACTGGGCTATCGGTATGGGGTCGAGGAAGGCCAGGCGATTCTGCTGTTGCGCGGTGCTTGGCTGGAGACATTGGTGAGCCCTGAGACCGCCGAGGACCTTAAAATGGGGGCAGCGGCACGGTTCCCGGTCGCGGCGACAGATCTTATGCCGGACTATTCAGGTCCGGCGCTTGGCGCACGATTGCACGCGTTGGAGAGACGCTGGATCGACTCGCGGTTTGCCCTCAGCCGTGATGATCTGCTCTGAGTGGGCTTTCGTATGGCCGATTTGCAGGCTAAAGCCGCAGGTATGAGCGAGCATGACATCATACGGCTGGGCCATCAGGGTGACGGCATCGCCGAAGGCCCAGTCTTTGCACCGTTGACGCTGCCTGGTGAGCGGGTGTCTGGCACGCTGGTGGGGCAGACCTTGACCGAAGTGCGGATCGTGACGCCGTCGGCGGACAGGGTAACGGCCCCCTGTCGCCATTTTCGGTCCTGCGGTGGCTGTCAGGTGCAGCATGGCTCGGACGGGTTTGTCGCCGACTGGAAGCAAGACCTTGTGCGCTCGGCGCTGAGTGCGCATGGGATCACGCCCGAATTCCTGCCAATCCATGTGTCGCCACCGCAGTCACGGCGTCGGGCGACATTTGCCGCAAAGCGCACGAAAAAGGGTGCGATGGCGGGGTTTCATGCGCGTGGCAGTGATGTGATCATCGAGGTTCCCGACTGTCGTCTGCTCCATCCCGATGTGATTCGCGGTTTGGTGGTGGCCTCTGATCTGGCCGAGATCGGGACGAGCCGAAAGGCTGTGTTGGCGGTCAGTGTCACGCAGTCACGCGCCGGGCTTGACGTGGCGGTCATGGATGGCAAGCCGTTAGATGGGCCGCTAAGGATCGCGCTGGCGTCACTGGCGGAGCGGCACGATTTGGCAAGATTGGCCTGGGGTGATGAGGTTGTGGTGACCCGCCGTACTCCGGAACAGATGTTTGGCGCCGCGCGCGTGGTGCCGCCGTCCGGCGCGTTCCTGCAAGCGACCGCAGAGGGAGAAGCGGCGCTTTTGGCAGAAACAGAGACGATTCTAGCGGGCGCGCGCCGGATTGTTGATCTCTTTTCCGGCTGTGGCACCTTTGCCTTGCCGATCGCGCAGCGTGCGCAGGTGCATGCGGTCGAGGGTGATGCGGCTATGCTTGCGGCGCTTGATGCCGGACGACGTGGGGTCGACGGGCTCTACCCGCTGAGCACCGAGGCAAGGGATCTCTTTCGTCGCCCGCTCTTGCCGGATGAGTTATCGCGGTTCGACGCGGCGGTGATTGATCCGCCTCGCGCCGGGGCCGAAGCGCAGATTTCGGAAATCGCCAAATCACGCTTGCGGTGTCTGGCCTATGTGTCCTGTAATCCGGTGACATTTGCCCGCGATGCGCGGGTTCTCCTGGCGGCGGGCTACAAGATGGGCCCGGTGCGGGTGGTGGACCAATTCAGGTGGTCGTCACATGTGGAACTGGTCGCGGGATTCAGGCTGAATATCGCGTGAATCGTGAAAATTCTCTACCGCAAGGGCATTGGTTTGAGGTAAAAGAGTCGCGAGCAGTAAGCGGATCAAAAACAATGAAACTGAAGAGGCGCTTTGTGGTGATGGCGGGGCTATGTGCTCTGTCCGCCTGCGGCACAAATTCCAAATTCCGGAGCTACCGTGGCCCTGAGGTGACGCGAGTCATCGTCAACAAGGGTGAGCGCGAGATGTATCTGTTGCATCACAACAAGCTCCTCAAGCGATACAAGGTCGATCTTGGGTTTGCCCCTGCGGGACACAAACAATTCGAGGGTGATGGCCGCACGCCCGAGGGCGAGTATTTCATCGACCGACGCAACCCGAACAGCTCGTTCCATCTGTCGCTGGGGATTTCCTATCCGAACGAGGCGGATATTGCCTATGCCGAAGCGATGGGCGAAACGCCGGGTGGGGATATCTTTATCCACGGCGAACCGAATGCTCTTGCCGTTCTCAGCCGGGATTGGACAGCAGGCTGTATCTCGGTCAAGAACCGAGAGATGGAAGATGTCTATGCAATGGTTCGCGACGGGACGCCGATCACGCTGACTGCGTGATCAGCTTCCCAAAATCATCGTCCACCAAATCTTGCCGCCCCGTTCCTGAAGCCATGAGAACCCCATCTTGCGCGCGTCGGGGGACAGGATCACGCGGCGCGTTCCCTCTTCTTCCATCCATGCGGCGAGGGTCTGAAGTTCGGTCTCGTAGGTTTCCGATATGGTTTCGCCCACCAGATTTCCAGAATAGCCGACGCGGCGAATACGGTCGATCGGCGACGATCCGTCAGAGCCGAAATGCCATGGCCGGTTCTGGACTGACATGTCGCGGGAATGAGTCGCGGCGGCAGCGGTGAGGGACGAATCGAGTGTGAGAGGCGGTTGGCCCGAGGCCTGACGCAGGGAATTCACCGAATCGAGCATGCGGAACTGAATTTCAGAGGTTTGGCCGGCGCTGATTCGGTAGACCCGCGGCAGCGGCTTTCCGTCAGAGCCTATTTGCGGCGGTGCCGGAGGCGCGGCGCAGGCCGAAAGAGCCAAAAGAGCCGACACCAGTAGAATATAGAGACGCGCCATGATCGAGAACCACCTGATATTTGTTTCAACATTCGCTTTAGCCCGGCTTGCGTTGCGATTCAAACCCACATGCGCGCTAGATTGCCTTAGGGGTGTTGTTTGATTTGCGACTGCGTCCTTCGCGCCATATATTGAGTCGATGACTGCTATGACCGGGTGGAGATACGCAAATGGCCTCAAACTCTCGCATTTCTTGGAATCGGCGTACGTTTCTGACGGGTGCCGCAGCATTGATGGGTGCGCCAGCCCTCGCGCAGAGCGTTGATAGTGACGGTACTGTCGAGATGGAGCGCGATATCGAGCAAACGCAACGTCGCAATATTTCGGGCTTCAGGATGCTCGATTGGCGACCGTATTTCTCGAGTCTCAACAATGGTGCGATTCTGGTCGATATCGATTCGCGCGCTGTGCATTTCTGGAGTGCGGATCAATCGGTCTACAAGCTTTATCCCTCATCCGTACCGCTGACGGAAGATTTGACACGGCGCGGCCGGACCGCAGTGGTTCGCAAAGTCGAGGGGCCAAGTTGGCGTCCGACGCCATCCATGCTCCAGCGCAATCCGGAATGGCCTGCGTTTGTGCCGCCGGGACCAGATAACCCGTTGGGAACCCACGCCCTTTACCTCAGCTGGACCTATTACCGCATCCATGGCACGCATGACACTCGCAAAATCGGGCGCAGGTCATCTAATGGCTGTGTGGGTCTCTACAATGAACACATCGCCGAGTTGTTCAGTTTGACCAAAGTTGGCACGCAAGTGTTGCTAATTTGACGAGATTTAAGGGCTTCTTGCAGTATCCTCCGCAAGATACATTTGCATTTGACCATGTTTGCTGATTAGAAAAATCTACGAGGTTAAGTCTTGGGTGCTTGCCGTTGCGCTATGCAACGTCAGGCCAATATCTGGAGGATAATCATGAAGAAACTCGTTCTCGCGGCTGCCCTGAGCGCTGCCGCTTCGACCGCTTTTGCAGGTAACCTGTCCGAGCCCGTCATTGAGGCACCGGTTGTTGTTGAAGAAACCAATGCAAGCTCGTCCGCCGCTGGCGTGTGGGTTCCGCTGGTTCTGCTGGCAATTGTTGCTGCGGTTATCGCTGCTGACTAATCCGGCACCTGCACTACATGAAAGAGGCAGTGGGAAACCGCTGCCTTTTTTGTTTGCAGGACGCGGCGTTATCAGTCGAGCCAGCCCTTCAGGTTCGACTCGACGATCGACGACAGAGCCCGGATATGGGCGTCGTCATCATTGAGGCAGGGGATATAGGTGAATTTCTCGCCGCCGGCCTCTTCGAAACTTTCGCGAATTTCCTCGTTGATCTCTTCCAGCGTTTCAATGCAATCGGCGGAAAAGGCGGGGGCCATGACGGCGATGCGTTTCTTGCCGTCTTCGCGGGCCAGTCGCGCGACCTCATCCACAGTATAGGGCTTGAGCCATTCCTCGGGGCCAAAGACCGATTGGAATGTGGTCGTTATTTCGGTGTCGGTCCAGCCGAGCCGCTCCTTGAGCAGGCGCGTGGTTTTCTGGCACTGACAATGGTAGGGGTCGCCCTGCATCAGATAGCGTTTCGGCATGCCGTGATAGGACACGACAAGGATTTCAGGGCGCTGTTCGGCCGCGGCATAGGCGCGCTCGACCGATTGCGCGAGCGCCTCGATATAAAGCGGGTTCTGGAAATAGGGCTCGACCACGCGGGCGATGGGCTGCCATGTCTCATCCATCAGAGCGCGAAAGAACTGGTCATTCGCGGTGGCGGACGTGGCACCGGCGTAATGCGGATAGAGCGGGAAGAAGAGGATGCGGGTGCAGCCCGCCTCGACCATCTGGCGTACCTTGGATTTGGTCGAGGGATTGCCGTAGCGCATGCAGAAATCGACCATGACCTGATCGCCATAGCGCTCTTGCATCGACGCTGCCATCTTGGCGGTCTGGTCGCGGGTGATGGTCATCAGGGGGCTTTCGCCCTTTTCCTCATTCCAGATGGATTTGTAGGCATGCCCGCTGGTAAAGGGCCGCTTGGTCAGGATGATGAGCTGCAGGAGTGGCTGCCATTTCCACGGGCTATAGTCGATCACCCGGCGGTCGGACAGGAATTCGTTGAGGTAGCGGCGCATCGGCCAGTAGGTGTAATGATCGGGCGTGCCAAGATTGGCCAGGAGCACGCCGGTTTTCGCGCGCGGCACCTTGGGGTGATCGGCAGCGGCTTGTTCGGGGCGGGCGGCATTTTGGCTGGCATCGAGCATGGCGTGGGTCATTCCTGTAACCTCTTAGTCAGAGGTGACATATAGGCTGTGCTTGAAAGGTCAATCTTTCAGGGGTCTCTCGACCGCGCCCAGCGCATCCGCCAGCCGCGCGCTGGCTGATCCGGGGCGCAAGGGTTGGGGCTGACTGGCGTCTGGGGCCCAACCTGTGAGGAAAATCATCTCGAAGGTGGCGGGGATGCGCCCGTCGGCCGTGCCAAAGGCTTGTGCATATATGTCGCAGGCACGGAGCAGCACGTTGCGGCGCGAGAGCGTCTTGCGTCGTGCGCTCATTGCGTTGCTCTCACCCATGCCTCTGAGTTCGCGCATGAGAGCCATAGGGTTGGCGTAGCTGGTGGTGAGGGGCAGGGTATCGGCCACCGGCAGGGTGAGGCCTGCGCGCTGCATCAGTCCGCCCAGATCGCGAATCTCGGCCATGGGCAGGACGCGGGGCGAGAGGCCGCCGCTGATCTCTGCCTCAGCCTGTGCCAGTGCGCTGCGCAATTCGCTGAGCGTGGCACCGCCAAAGAGCGCCACGAGGAGCAGGCCATCAGGGCGCAAGGCGCGTCGAGCCTGAATGAGTTGGCCCACGGGGTCATTCGCCCAGTGCAGGCAGAGCGCGTGAACGACCAGATCATGCGCGCCGGGGTCAAGTGTCAGCACCTCGTCATCGGATACGATGTGCGCTTCTGGCATACGGGAGTGCCAGAATTGCGGAAAACCCGTCACCACGGCGGGCGCGGTAAAGGATTTGTTAACCACACTCAGGCGATCCTCGACCTCAGCGGCGGCGATCTCATGCAGGAACAGAACCGGCGCGCACAGAGCGCGCTGGCGGTTCTTGTTCAGGGCGGTGCGGTCGGTCAGGGGCGTTTGGGTCATGAGGACGAGAATAGAGTGCTGACAGCGGCTTTTCAAACGGCGGTTCACATGATCTATCCGCCGCGCTGTACGCTCTGCGGGGCGGTGGTGGAGAGCGACTTTGGCCTTTGCGGTCCGTGCTGGCGCGATACGCCGTTTATTTCTGGTCTTGTCTGCGACACCTGCGGTGTGCCTCTGCCCGGTGAGGTGCATGCAGGAGCCGAGCATTGCGACGAGTGTCTGCGCATCGCGCGACCATGGTCACAGGGCCGCGCGGCGATGCGCTATCACGAGAATGGGCGTAAACTGGTCTTGATGCTCAAACATGGAGACCGGCACGACGTGGTACGTCCGGCGGCAAAATGGATGGCGCGGGCAGCGCAGCCCCTGTTACGACCCGATACGCTGATTGCGCCCATACCGCTACATTGGATGCGGATGCTGTCGCGGCGGTTCAATCAATCCGCGCTGCTCGCGCAGGCCGTCGCGCGTGAGACCGGGTTGTCCTGTTGTCCTGATCTGTTGATTCGTCCCAAGCGCACGCAAACCCTCAAAGGAATGAGCGTCGAGGCGCGGCATGCCATGCTCGCGGATGTGATCCGCGTGCATCCAAGACATCGGGCGCGAATGGCAGGTCGTTTCATTCTGATTGTTGACGATGTGATGACCTCTGGCGCGACGCTCTCCGTCGCTGCACAGGCCTGTTTTTCCGCAGGTGCCGGGGAAGTGAGCATTCTGACACTGGCGCGCGCGGCCAAGGATGCCTAAGTTCGCGACAAAGCGAAACGGGATACCCAACCATGCAACCAGTCGAAATCTACACGTCGCCGCTCTGCGGCTTTTGTCATTCTGCCAAACGCCTCTTGCAAAAGAAGGGCGTGAACTTTTCTGAGATCAATGTTTTGGCTCAGCCTGCGCGCAAATCCGAGATGTTGAAACGGGCAAACGGGCGGCATACCGTGCCGCAGATCTTCATTGGCAGCACCCATGTCGGGGGCTGTGATGAGCTCTATGCGCTGGATCAGGCGGGCAAGCTTGATGTGCTTCTGCGCGGGTGAGGATGATGCGCACGGCCCTTCTTCAGCTCAACAGCAGCGATGATCCAGAGGCAAATCTGGCGATCACGCGGGCGATGATGGATGCGGCAATTGCGGATGGTGCCACATTTATTCTGACGCCAGAGGTCACGAATTGTGTCTCGGGCAGCCGCGCGCATCAGAAATCCGTGCTGCATCCGGAAGAGAGCGATCCGACGCTGGCGGTCCTCCGCTCGCGCGCGGCTGAGGCCGGTGTCTGGCTCTTGATTGGGTCCCTCGCGCTCAAGACCGACGATCCTGATGGGCGCTTTGCCAACCGCTCCTTTCTGATCGGACCGGACGGCGGCATTGTCGCGCGCTATGACAAGATTCACATGTTCGATGTGGATGTCAGCCCCGAGGAGACCTATCGCGAATCGGATGGGTTCCGCCCCGGTGACCGCGCGGTTCTGGCCGATATGCGGCTGGGCAAGCTGGGCCTGACGATCTGTTACGACATTCGCTTTCCGCACCTGCATCGCCGTTTGGCACAGGCGGGCGCGACTATTCTCACGGTTCCAGCGGCGTTTTCCCATGTCACCGGGGCCGCGCATTGGGAGGTGCTGTTGCGCGCCCGCGCAATTGAAACCGGGTGTTTCGTGCTGGCCCCGGCGCAAACCGGCACACATGCCGCTACAAGCGGCCGAACGCGTCAGACCCATGGTCATAGTCTGGTTGTAGCCCCTTGGGGTGAGGTTTTGGCCGATGGCGGCACGGAGCCGAGCATCGTGATGGTTGATCTTGACCCCGATGCGGTGGCACAAGCGCGCAGGCGCGTGCCTTCGCTGCGCCATGATCGAGCGTTTGACGGGCCCTGAATGACTGACACGACCAGCAATTCCCTCGCCGTGGCGCTCTTTAGCGAGATTCTCACGAATGAGCAGTTGATTCGAAATCGGCTGACGCGGGTTTTGCCCAAGGGCATGGAAATTTCGCATTTCTCGGTGCTCAACCATCTGGCACGGATTGGCGACGAGCGCAGCCCGGCGCAGTTGGCTAAAAGCTTTCATGTGACGCGTGGGGCGATGACCAACACGCTGTCTAAACTGGAATGGGCGGGGTATGTGCATATCCGCCCCGATTGGGACGATGCGCGGCGCAAGATGGTGGCGATCAGCCCCTCGGGCCGTCAGGCGCGCGATGCCGCCATGGCGGCGATCACCCCGATGGTGTCAGACCTGATTCGCGATCTGGGCGAGGACCGCGTGCGCGCCAGCCTGCCGGTGTTGCGCGAATTGCGGGCGCGGCTGGAGCCGCCAGGAACCTGATCAACCGGGCTTGACGCTCGCGGTCACGTAGTTGACGCTCATATCCCTGTCCGAGAGACGCCAGCCCCAAGTGATCGGGTTGAACACGAAGCCCTTGCGGTCCACCGGCTCCAATCCGGCGTTGCGCAAGAGATCGAAAAGCTCGTCCGGGGTGATGAACTTGGTCCAATCATGGGTGCCCTTGGGCAGCCAGCGCATAATATATTCGGCCCCAACGATGGCCATGGCATAGCTTTTGGGGTTGCGGTTGATGGTCGAGCAGATATGCAGCCCGCCCGGCTTTAAAAGCTGCTGGCAGGCCGTTAGATAGGTCTGCGGATCGGCCACATGCTCGACCACTTCCATGTTCAGCACGGTGTCGAATTGTTCGCCCGCCGCTGCCAGATCCTCGGCCGTGGTGTGGCGATAGTCGATGTCGAGGCCGGATTGCGCGGCATGGACCTGGGCGACGGGAATGTTGCGGGGGGCGGCATCGGCGCCGACCACGGTGGCGCCCAGACGTGCCATCGGCTCGCTCAAGAGGCCGCCACCGCAGCCAATATCGAGCAGGCGTAGCCCGGCGAAGGGTGCCTTGTCGCGCAAGTCACGTTCGAATTCCGCCGCGATCTGGGCGGTGATATAATCTAGGCGACAGGGGTTGAGCATGTGCAGGGGCTTGAATTTCCCGTTCGGGTCCCACCATTCAGCGGCCATCGCCTCGAACTTGGCAACCTCGGTGGGATCAATCGTGCTCTGAGCGGCTTGCATTCTGCTCTCCATATGCTCTTTTGGTCTCGCGGCTTATATAGGACATCCATGGACAAATTCTCAGGCCAAAAGAGCGCAGTGCAATATCTTCATCCCCCGGTCGAGCCCTTTGACCGGCAAATGCTGGATGTGGGAGATGGGCACAGCGTCTATATGGAGCAATCGGGCCGCCCCGATGGCCTTCCGGTGATCGTGCTGCATGGTGGGCCGGGGGGCGGGTGCAGCCCGGCGATGCGGCGTTACTTTGATCCGGCGGTCTATCGGATCATCCTGTTCGATCAACGCGGCTGTGGTCGGTCGCGCCCGCATGCCAGTGTCGAGGCAAATACAACCTGGCATCTGGTGGCCGATATAGAGCATATTCGCGCGAAGCTCGGTATCGAGCGATGGATTGTCTTTGGCGGAAGTTGGGGGGCGACGCTGGCCCTTATCTATGGGCAGAGCCATCCTGATCGGGTCTTGCATCTGGTTCTGCGCGGTGTGTTCACAATGACCGAGGCTGAATTGCACTGGTTTTACGGGGGCGGTGCCGGATCATTCTGGCCTGAAACCTGGGCGCGGTTCGTGGAGTTGATCCCGGAAGAGGAACGGGATGACCTGATCGCCGCATATCATCGGCGTCTTTTTTCTGGTAATCTCAGTGAAGAGGTCGCTTTTGCCAAGGCATGGTCCGCATGGGAGAACGCCTTGGCAACTGTGCATTCTACAGGCGTCGGTGGTGACAGCCCCGCCGATTATGCGCGCGCCTTTGCCCGGCTCGAGAATCACTATTTCACGCATCGCGGATTTCTGGATTACGATGGGCAGATCCTAGACCGGATGGGTCGGATAGGACACATTCCCGGCACGATCGTGCAGGGGCGCTATGATATGATCTGTCCGCCTGTGACGGCGCATAGATTGGCCGAGCGCTGGCCAAAGTCTGATTTGCGGATGATCCCGGTGGCGGGGCATGCCCTGTCAGAGCCGGGGATCAGTGCCGAGCTTGTGGGCGTGATGCAGAAGCTTGCCCGCATCGCACGGTAGGTTGATGGAATCCCTGCCTGATCTCTACGCCCGCCTCGTGGCTGATGGCACATTGACCCGTGATCCGGCGCAAGAGGCACTTTTGCCCGAATTTGAGCGGATGCGTGTCGCCGTGGCCGAGTTGCCGAGGAAGGGCTGGTTTCGCCGTTCGGCAGAGCCACCCAAGGGCCTCTATATCTGGGGCGGAGTTGGGCGTGGGAAATCCATGCTGATGGACCTCTTTGTTGAAACGCTGGAGGTGCCGAGCAGGCGCGTGCATTTTCACGCCTTCATGCAGGAAATCCATGCAGGACTGCATGCTGCGCGGGCCCGGAATGAGCAGGATGCGCTGGCCCCGGTGGCGGCTGATGTTGCCAAATCGGTCCGCCTATTGGCGTTTGATGAAATGCAGATCACTGACATCACCGATGCGATGATCGTGGGGCGACTCTTTGAGGCTCTGTTTGCGGCAGGCGTTGTGGTGGTCACAACCTCAAACCGCCTGCCCGACGATCTTTACAAAAACGGGCTCAACCGACAGCTGTTTCTACCGTTTATCGACCTGTTGAAAGAGCGGATGGTCATTCACGAAATGGTCAGCCCCACTGATTACCGGCAAGATCGCCTGACAGGCAGCCCAAGCTACTTTAGCCCGATCAATTCAGAGAGTCGGGCTGAGATAGAGACGATTTGGCAGGATCTGACAGGGGCGCGCGGCAGGCCACATACGATCATCGTCAACAAACGGGCGGTGGAAATTCCGGCGTTTCACAATGGCGTGGCGCGGGCCACATTCTATGATCTCTGCGGCAATCCTCTGGGTCCGGCGGATTATCTGGCTTTGGCCGCGGCGACGCGGGTATTGATCCTAGAGAATATCCCGCAAATGGGGCGCAGCAATTTCAACGAAGCCAAGCGCTTTGTCACATTGATCGACTCTCTGTATGAGGCTCGCGTGCGGCTGATCTGTTCGGCGGCGGCGGTGCCGGAATATCTCTATATCGAGGGAGAAGGCTCCTTCGAGTTCGAGCGCACCGCCAGCCGAATGCGGGAAATGCAGTCCGAAGGCTGGGGCAGGGAGGATTAGCGGCTCCGCGTCAGCTCCAGGAAAACATCCTGTAGATCCGCCTGTTCGGTTTTCACATCGCGAATGCTGATACCGGCGGCATGAACGGCAGCGAGCACCTCTTCGGCGGAGGTGGCACCGGATTTATAGGTGATCACCAGCGCACCATCGCCACGTTTCGTGACCGTCAGACCCTCAGCATGCGGCAGGGTTGCAAGCGGCTTGTCGGGTTGAATGATCATCGTTTTGTGATCGAGCCTGCCCAAGAGATTGGCGGTGCTGTCGCGTGCTACCACCTCTCCGAGATTGATAATGGCGATTTCGTCACACATTTCCTCGGCCTCTTCGAGGTAATGCGTGGTCAGGATGATCGTCATTCCCTGCCGGTTCAGTTGCCGGACATTCTCCCACAACATCTGTCGCAGTTCGATGTCTACGCCTGCGGTTGGTTCGTCGAGAACAAGAATATGTGGATGATGCACCAGCGCCTTGCCCAGAAGCAGCCGACGGCGCATGCCGCCTGAGAGGGTACGGGCATAGGCTTCGGCCTTATCTTCCAGCCCAACCAATCGTAAAATCTCGTCGCTGCGCCGCTCGCGGCGGGGGACGCCGTAAAGCCCCGCCTGCACTTCGAGCGCGCCGCGCGGGGTAAAGAAGGGATCAAGGTTCAATTCCTGCGGCATCACCCCAATAGAGGCGCGGCTCTGACGGGGGTTGCGGTCCTGATCAAATCCCCAGATCGTCACCTGACCGGCAGTCTTGACCACAAGCCCTGCCAGAATGTTGATCAGCGTCGATTTGCCCGCACCATTTGGCCCCAAGAGACCAAAGACAGACCCCTGAGGGATATCGAGATCAATCCCCTTGAGAGCCAGTTTCTCTGGGCTATTGCGACTGCCGCCGTAGATCTTTGTCAGTCCGCGGATTTCAATGGCATTTGCCGCCATGCTGCTCTTGCCCCTTGGCTCGTGTTCACTCATATTCGGACCTAGTGGAAAGCACGGCAAAAGGAAACGCCTCGATGGTCACGCAAGCCCCGGAAACCCGCATTGTTGACAGTCATCGTGTCGCTTGCGACGGGGGTGAGGGCGCGCTGGGCCATCCCCGCGTCTGGCTGCAAATCCCGCATGAGACGGGGTTTGTCGAGTGCCCCTATTGTGATGCCAAGCTGGTCCACAAGGAGTTCGAGGGCAAGGTCTGACGTTCCCGAACTGTCCCTTGCGAATGCTGCGGAAGCCTTCGATGCCAGCGCGACAGCCGTTGTTCGGCTGCGGTTTCCAGAACCGATTTGGCGGCAACTCCGGCGATATAGACCTCCTCGACGGCGCGGTCGTCTCCCATCATCTGTAACACGAAGAGTTCCTCTGCAAGGGTGTCTGCGCGGTCCATGCGCAGAGCCATGGCCGATGTGCTTCGTGCGTTCAACACGACGATATCTGCCTCTGTTCCCGGTTCCAGCGTCCCAATCCTGTCTTCCAGCCCGAGCACGCAGGCATTGCCCCGGGTGATCCAGTGAAAGGCCTGAAGTGGATGCAGCGCATGCCCCCGCAATTGCAACACCTTG
The DNA here is from genome assembly GCF_000961715.1 of Roseovarius sp. BRH_c41. Taxonomy (NCBI): domain Bacteria; kingdom Pseudomonadati; phylum Pseudomonadota; class Alphaproteobacteria; order Rhodobacterales; family Roseobacteraceae; genus Roseovarius; species Roseovarius sp. BRH_c41. The sequence continues at coordinate 74,094 of NZ_LADY01000056.1, forward strand.
TAGCCTTCGTTGAGAGTCTGAAGCATGGAATAGCTGGTCCCGGCACCGACATCGGTGGCGATCCCGTTCGTGATTCCGCGCGCGCGGAGTCCCGCATCGTCAAAGAGCCCACTGCCCAGAAACAGGTTCGAGGTTGGACAGAAGATCGGATGCGCCCCGGTCTCTGCGAGGGATGCGATTTCGCGCTCCTCAAGGTGGATCGCGTGGCCAAGCAGCGTCTTAGGTCCGAGCAGGCCGAACGACCCATACACGTCTAGATAGTCGCGGGCGTTTGGATAGAGCTGTGCGGTATAGGCGATTTCGTCCTTGTTCTCGGAAAGATGGGTCTGAATATGGCAGTCTGGATTTTCGCGCGCGAGTACCTGCGCCATCTCCATCTGCTCCGGCGTCGACGTGATCGCGAAGCGCGGTGAAAGCACATAGCCATTCCGGCCCTTGCCATGCCAGTCGGTGATCAGCGCCTTGCTGTCGTCATAGCCGCTTTGCGGCGTGTCGCGCAGCCCGTCAGGCGCATTGCGATCCATCAGAACCTTGCCGCCAAGCATCCGCATGTTGCGCCGCGTGGCTTCGGCGAAGAACGCCTCTGCCGAGGTTTTGTGCACCGAGCAGAAGGCGACAGCGGTGGTGGTGCCATGGGTGATCACCTGGTCAAAGAACGCCGCCGCCATGGCATCGCTATGCGCGCCAGAGGCGAAACGGGTTTCTTCCGGGAAAGTGTAATTGTTGAGCCAGTCCAGAAGTTGCGCACCCCAAGAGGCGATCACCTGAATCTGCGGAAAATGGATATGCAGGTCAATGAACCCAGCCATCATCAGATGCGGGCGGTGATCTATCACCGGCACACCCTCGGACTGTGCCCTCACTTCGGTGAACTGGCCCATCTGCTTGATGAAGCCGTCCTCAATCAGCAATCCCGCATCCTCGAGATAGGTATAGGCCCGGTCATCGTCGGCGCTTTGCGGCGCGCGGTGGAAGGTCAACAGGCGGCCGCGAAGCAAGGTTTTTGTCATGGCAGGTCTCATTATGCGAAGGAAGGTTATGGGGGCGGCCAAACGGCCGCACCCCGCTCTGGGTCACGCCTGTCGTGCTGGCGTGTCGTGGTCGATCATGTCAGGCTCATCGGGGACGATGATCCGATGTAGCAAATCCTCTTTGGGCGCGAGCGCCGGGTAGATGGAGAGGAACGCGCCGATGATCAGATAGCCCGTCGTGATCCCGTCAAGCTGTGGCATTTGCAGGGTGTGAGAATGGATCACCCCGACAGAACTGAGCGCCGCAGCCGCGATGGCAAACGCTCCAGCCATCCGAAAGCGCGCATCAATCACGTCTGCCACGATGGCCCCCCAGACCAAACCGGTGATGATCGCCCCTTGGCTGAGCGCCAGATGACCCTCGAAATGCGCCCCCTCCATGAGCATCGCGGCGGTGAGGTTCTCGTCGCCCAGCGCGGGCAGGCCCTCGACTCCGGTGCTGCGCAGCGCGTTCATGAGCGAGCCCCATTTCACGACCAGGAAGCCAGAAATATGCGGCAGGATTGCAAAGGTCACTGCCGCCATATGCATGGGCTTGACCGCCCAGGCCGTGTTGGTGATCAGGCTCACCGAAACAAAGACCAGCACAGGCGCGGCAGCAGCAAGCGGGATCAACGCCGCGAGAAAAGAGAGAAAGCCAAGAAACGCCGCAGCCCCAATGACGAAGGCCACGCCGACGATATACCCGGCATGGGCGTCGAGACGCTTGTACGCGGGATGGCCGATATAGACCGTGGTCGGAAACGGCGAGCCGAACACCGCACCGATCATCGTACCCACGCCATCTGTGATCTGACAGAGCCCAACCGGATAGCTGTCTCCGGCGGCTTCGGCGGATTCAACGTTGTTCATCGTCTCGATGAAATTGTAGATCTGCACCGGGATCAGTACGAGGAACAACTCGGGATTGGCGAAGAGATACTGTACCCCGACGATCAGGTCGCCGAAATAGGGCAAAGGCGGGTAAAAACCCACACCGCTCAGGTCAATGCGGGACTCGCCCAAGAAAATCCCGATTACGGTGCCGACACCAATGGCCACCAGACCCGCGGGGACGTTGCCCGGCAAGCGAAAGCGCCCGATCAACCCCCAGAGGATGAACAAGAGCGCGGCAAAGCCGATCACCGGATGCTCGAAAATCTCGGCCAGCGGCACGGAGCCGATGAACACCAGCGCAATGCCGCAAAGCGTGCCAAGCATTCCGGCACGTGGGGTGATCCGCTTGAGAAACGGGCCGACAATGGCCCCCATTGCCGCAACGATACCTCCCATGAAGCCCGCCCCGATTCCGACTTGCCAAGCCAGCAGTGGATCCTGCGTGGCCCAATAGATCGGCCCGATCACGCCAAAGAGATAGACGAACATGACCGGCGTCGAGATGCCGTAAGGCAGCGCGGTGACATCCTTTTGCTGTTTCTGAGCCGTCCATTTTGCGAGCCAGGTGTACACCGCAACGCCGGCCAGAATGGCGATTGCCGCGCCGGGCACGATCCGTCCAAAGACGATCTCTGCGGGCATCTGGAACACGAACTGACAGATCCCAGACAGGATCAGCAGGTTGACGAGATTGTCGGTAAAAAGTGCCCAGAAGGCACTAAAATCGCTGCTCGTGAACAGCTTGTAGTTGTAACTCCTCCCGTCCATGACGGTCTCCTCCTCTGATAGGACCGGCCCAGCCTGACGACTGTCAGGCCAATTTCCCCTCCCGGTCGTCCTTGTGCCCCAAATGGGGCACATCCTTGGCCCCGGCGGGGGCGATCGCGGCAGTGTCAGAGGTCAATTCAGCCATCACCTCGGCCACCACGAAGGCGGCGATGACGCTGGGCCGCTTGTCGCGGCTACCGCGTGCCCCGATGGGGCAATTCAGATCGTCGATGGGTTGTCCGTCACACTGCCGCTGCGCCCATTTCCCAAACTTGGCGCGCTTGCTGGCTGAGCCGATCATGCCGATATAGGCTGCATCGCCCCGGCTCAGCGCTGCGGCTGTCAGCAGGAAATCAAGGCCGTGATCATGGGTCAGAACGATATAGGCGCTTCCCGCTGGCGCGGTGGCAATCGCGGCTTCAGGCAGAACACTCACTTGCATCTCCACCGCTGCAGTGCAGAGCGCTATCTCGTCGGGGCGCGTGTCGATGAGCAGGCAGCGCACCGGCAAGTGCTGAAATTGGTTGGCCAGCGCCCGTCCGACATGGCCGGCGCCCAAAACATAGACATGTGGGAGTGCTGCATCACGCTGAGTTACCCGCTCCTCGGCGGCGCGCTTATCAGAGAGCCGCATGCGGTTGAGCCCAAGCTCGACACGCCCGCCGCAACATTGCCCGATCTCGGGACCAAGAGGCAGATCGAGTGCCTTGGTCAGGACATCTTCGCGCAGCATCGCGCGGGCCGCGTCGATGGCGCGAAACTCCAGCTGCCCGCCGCCAATGGTGCCCCAGAGTGCATTGGCGGCGACAAACATCTCGGTTCCCTCATTCCGAGGGGACGAGCCGCGCACCCGTGTCAGAACAACCCGGATGACCGAGACGTGAGCGGCGAAAAATGCACGCAGCGAAGGGGCGGAAGCGGCCATGGCTTAGCACCCCCCTTGTAGGCGCGCGACCGCCATCAGGATGCGTTCGGGCGTCGCCGGGGCATCAAGGCGCGGACACTCACGATAGTCTGTCACTGAGGCCACCGCCATCGACAGGGCCTCGAACACCGAGATCCCCAGCATGAAAGGCGGCTCTCCTACGGCCTTGGAGCGCTTGATTGTCAGTTCTCGGTTCTCGGACCAATCGGCGAGCTTGACGTTGAAGATACGTGGCCGGTCCGACGCCAGCGGAATCTTATAGGTCGAGGGCGCATGGGTACGCAAACGCCCGGCATCATCCCACCACAATTCCTCTGTGGTGAGCCATCCCATGCCCTGAATGAACGCGCCCTCAACCTGCCCTTTGTCGAGAGCCGGGTTCAGCGAGAGGCCTACATCGTGCAAGATATCGCTCCGCTCGACGCGGTATTCGCCGGTCAGGGTGTCGATAACCACCTCGGAACAGGCCGCGCCATAGGCGAAATAATAGAACGGCCGCCCCTGACCCCTGGCGCGGTCCCAGTGGATCTTTGGCGTCTTGTAAAATCCGGCTGCCGAGAGCTGCACTCGCGCCATATAAGCCTGCCGGATGAAGGCGTCAAAGCTCATGACCTCTCGCCCGACATGCACTTCGTTCGGCTTGAACACCACCGAATCGGCGGCCACATCCCATTTCTCGGCAGCAAAGTGGATAAGACGGGCCTTGATCTGTTCCACCGCATCGAGGGCCGCCATTCCGTTCAGGTCCGAGCCGCTGGACGCTGCCGTGGCGGAGGTGTTGGGTACTTTCTCGGTGGTGGTGCGTGTTATCTTGATCCGTTCGAAATCGACCTGAAAAGCCTCGGCAACCACTTGCGCGACCTTGGTGTTGAGCCCCTGCCCCATCTCGGTTCCACCGTGATTGAGGTGGATCGAGCCATCATTGTAGACATGCACGAGGGCACCGGCCTGATTGTACCAGGTCGCAGTGAAGGAAATGCCGAACTTGACCGGAGTGAGCGCGATGCCTTTTTTCAGGACCGGAGAGGTGCGGTTGAAGGCGAGGATGTCCTGCCGCCTCCGGCGATACTCCGCGCCTTGTTCCAATTCGCTGACCAGTCGCTCGAGGATGTTGTCTTCGACCGTCTGGTGATAGGGCGTGACGTCGCGGCCGTCAGGGCCATAGAAATTCGCCTTGCGGATATCGAGAGGGTCCTGACCAAGGGCATAGGCGATCTCTTCGATCATCCGTTCGGCAGCGATCACGCCCTGCGGCCCACCAAAACCGCGGAATGCGGTATTGGACACGGTGTTGGTTTTCATTGGATGACTCTGAAGGCGCACATTCGGATAGAAATAGGCGTTGTCGGCATGAAACAGCGCCCGGTCCGTCACGGGCCCCGAGAGATCCGCCGAGAATCCGCAGCGCGCCGCAAAATCGCCTTCAACGGCCAGAATCCGACCTGTCCCGTCAAAGGCCACATCATAATCGATCACGAAATCATGTCGCTTTCCCGTCGCGGTCATGTCTTGATCGCGGTCGGGACGGATTTTGACGGCGCGGTTCCACTTCTTTGCGGCCAAGGCGGCGACAACGCAAAAGAGGTTCATCTGGCTTTCCTTGCCACCGAATCCGCCACCCATGCGGCGCACGTTCACCACAACTGCGTTGGACGGTACACCGAGCACATGGGCCACCATGTGCTGCGCCTCCGAGGGGTGTTGGGTCGAGCAATGCACGATCACGTCATCATCCTCGCCGGGAATGGCAAAGGCGATCTGGCCTTCGAGATACATGTGATCCTGTCCGCCAACATGCATCCGTCCCCTTATGCGGTGCGGTGCGGCGTCCTGTGCCGGGGTCACCGCACCGCGCGTCAGCGTCAGGGGGGCGGTGACGTAAGGATACCCCGCCTCCTGCGCCGCAATTGGGTCGAGCGCATGTGGCAACGGTTCATGATCCACCTTTGCCAGCTCGGCAGCGCGCCGGGCAAGATCGCGGGTCTCGGCGATGACGGCAAAGAGCGGCTGGCCGTGGAACTGAATGGTTTCGGTGGGGAAAACCGGCTCATCGTTGAGATTGGTGGGGCTGATGTCGTTGGCACCCGGTATGTCTGCAGCGGTCAGCACACCGACAACACCAGGCGCAGCACGGACTTGCGACAGGTCTATCCCGATCAGGCGGGCATGGGCCACGTCCGAGACGCCGAGATAAGCATGAAGCGCACCATCGGGCAGGGCGATATCATCGGTGAAATCCGCCTTGCCCGTTACATGTTTGGTTGCGCTGTCATGGATGCGACCGGTATGGACGGCCCCAATGAGTGAAACGGCGTCTTTCATAGTCTCGTCTCCTTCTCTGGGTCAGGTCATAGCGAGGCGCACGGGGGCATCCGTCGCGGCTGCGCGCTCCAGATAGAACCGACGCAGCAGGTTCTGGGCCGAAAGCATCCGATAGGCCGCAGAGGCGCGCCAATCGCTCAGCGGCGAGAAATCCTGGGTCAGGGCTTGTGCGGCGGCTTCGAAACTCTCGCGGACCCAAGGCTGACCTTCGAGAGCCGTTTCTGCCGCTGTGGCACGTCTGGGCGTGGCGGCCATTCCGCCGAAGGCGATGCGTGCCTTGTGGATGGTCCCGTTTGTCACGGTCATGTTTATGCCGACGGCCACGGCAGAAATATCCTCGTCACGCCGCTTGGAAATCTTGTAGGCCGCGTTCAGATCGTTCGGGCCGGGCAAAGGCACGCGAATGCTTTCGATGAACTCACCCGGCTGGCGGTCCTGCTTGCCATAGTCGATGAAGAAGTCCTGCAACCGCAACGTGCGGCGCTCCGGTCCCCGGCGCAGGATGATCTCTGCACCGAGGGCCATCAGCACCGGCGGTGCATCCCCGATAGGCGAGCCGTTCGCGATATTGCCGCCAACCGTGCCCATGTTGCGCACCTGCCAACCGCCGATGCGATCCCAATAGGACGACAGGTGCGGCAAATGCTCGGATAGAAGGTCGCGACACTCGGTATAGCTGGCGCCCGCACCGATCAGGAGATGCGCTCCCACTCTCTCGACGGTCTTCAGGTCTTCGAGGTGGTCCGTGAAAATGGCGGGCCCTATCACGCGCAGAAACTTCGTGACCCAGAGACCCACATCGGTTGCACCGGCCACAAAAGTCGCATCCGGGTAGGCGAGCAAGCAATCGGCAAGATCATCAATGCTGGCCGGCAGGATACTGAGATTGGTCTCGGGCCCGGAGACAACGCGCCTGTTGTCTTTCAACGCGGTTAGGCGGGAAATATTGTGCTCGCGCTCGGTGTTCAGATGATCCGAGGTGGGCGTACCGTAGCGGCTGACCGCAGCGGCGGCGCGAATGATCGGCTGATAGCCTGTGCAGCGGCACAGGTTGCCTTGCAGGGCGGTTTCGATCTGCGTTTCGGTCGGCTCGGGCACCTGCATCCAAAGCGCATAGAGAGACATAACGAAGCCGGGGGTGCAGAAGCCGCATTGGCTTGCGTGATGCTCGACCATCGCCTGTTGCACCGGGTGCAAGCGACCATCCGGGCCGGCAAGATGTTCGATCGTGACAACGTGACACCCATCGACCGAGGCAAGAAACCGAATGCAGGCGTTAACCGGCACATAATTGAGGCCTGACGCGTCGAGACGGCCGACAAGGACGGTGCAGGCGCCGCAATCGCCTTCAGCACAACCCTCCTTGGTGCCCGTTAGGCGGCGCTCCAATCGCAAATAATCCAGCAGTGTCCGGCTCGCCTCTACGTTGGGCACGCACATGTCGTGACCATTGAGAATAAAGCGGACATCGGTGCGATGCGTCATGGTCTCCTCCCACTAAGCGGGCCTTGCGGCCGATGAACATGGATCACCATAGAAGCAAGGATTTGCCGCGACAATCACCGGAATCGGCAAACACTTTCAACAAATCGTTGAAAAAAGCGCCGCGACGGTGCAGGCTGGATCGGAGCTGGAGAAAGTGTATGTCGTATATAGAGAGCTTGCGGGTCTTTGTCAGGGTCATGGAATTGGGCAGCATCACCTCGGGTGGTCGTGATCTGCGGCTGACCCCGGCAGTAGCCAGCAAGCGCCTGAAGGAACTCGAGAAACGCCTTGGTGTGCGGCTTTTCAACAGGACCACCCGGTCGATGATGCCAACCGAGGTGGGCACGGTCTTTTACGAGGAAGCCAGAGCTGTGCTGCTCGCGCTCGACCATGCCGAGGCACGCGTGGCGAGCTTCTCTGAAGTGCCCCGGGGCGCAATTCGTATTACCGCACCGCTCGGAGTCGGGCGCAGGATCGTTGCGCCATTGGTGCCGGAATTCACCGACCGCTATCCGGAAACCGAGATTAGAATGCGGCTGTCGGATCGCAAGGTCGATATTCTTGCCGACGGTCAGGATGTTGCGTTCTTTGTCGGAGACCCCGGCGAATCCACCATGAAACTGCGCAAGTTCGCTGATTGTGATCGTGTGCTTTGTGCCGCGCCAAGCTATCTGACGCGGGCTGGCATACCCAGGACGCCGGACGACCTAATGCACGGCCATAACTGTCTCTTGCTGCGATACCCGAGGTCGCCAGAGTATTTCTGGACATTGCGCACGGATATGGGAGCGCGCAGGCTTGACGTCCAGGGCAAATATGACGCCGACGACGGCGACGTTCTGACCGATTGGGCGCTAGCGGGTCGAGGGATCGTGAACAAACCACGATTTGATATCCGTGAGCATCTGGAAAGTGGCCGGCTGGTCGAAGTTCTCCCCGACACGCCGCCGATGCCGACGATCTTTGGCTGTCTTTATCCGCACAAGAAGCTTCAGGATCCCAAGGTGCGGCTTTTCGTCGAGTATATCGCGCGGCAGTGTAAACGCTATTTTGCCTGAGGTGTCTCAGATGTCGCGAAAGGCTCCGGGCGGACGCAGCGGCATGTGCCGGTTCACGTCCTTGTAGAGCAAATAGCGGAAGCGGCCTGGACCACCAGCATAGCATGCCTGCGGACAAAAGGCGCGCAACCACATGAAATCGCCTGCCTCGACCTCGACCCAATCGGTATTCAACCGGTAAACCGCCTTGCCTTCGAGCACATAGAGTCCGTGCTCCATCACATGCGTTTCCAGAAAGGGGATCACCGCGCCCGGTTCGAATGTCACCACAGTCACATGCATGTCGTGGCGCAAGTCGGCGGGATCGACAAACCGAGTCGTTGCCCATTTCCCATCGGTCCCCGGCATCAGCGTGGGCGTGATGTCATTTTCGTTGAGAACAAGAACATCCGGTACATCAAGGCCCTCAACGGCCTCATAGGCCTTGCGGATCCAGTGAAAGCGCAAGGGCGCGTGGCCTTGATTGTGCAGGGTCCAACCGCTGGACGGCGGCAGGTAGGCATAGCCGCCTGGCGTCAGTGTGTAGGTCGTGCCGTTCACGTTGAGCGTTGCTGTGCCCTCGACCACAAACAGCACACCTTGTGCCTGCGCACAAGTCTCGGGACGGTCCGAGCCGCCACCGGGCTGCACCTCCATGATGTATTGCGAGAAGGTCTCGGCAAAGCCACTCATGGGCCGGGCGATCACCCAGAGGCGGGTCTCTGTCCAGAAGGGCAGAAAGCTGGTCACGATATCGCGCATCGTGCCTTTCGGGATCACCGCATAGGCCTCGGTGAACACGGCGCGGTCAGTCAGAAGTTGGTCTTGTCCGGGGTGCCCCCCGTGGGGTGCAAAGTATTTGTTGTTCATGGATCATCCCGATTGTCTAAGGTTCTGTAACGATGTGCGGTGCGATGGCGACGAGCGATCCGGAAAATGATCGCTTTCGCGATCATTGCGTCACGATGATCTCGCGGTCGAACCAGTGCTCCTCAAGGTTCGGCCCCGTGCCGACGCGGTCGATGACAGTGAAGAGGCCCGGCTCTGCCAGGGGGCACAAAACGCCGTGCCAGATGCCGCGATGATAGTTCACGCCCTGCCCCGGCAGAGTTAGAAAGGCGAGCGGTTGGCCCGGTCCACCATCCACGTCGGGGGCGACGACCACGAGAAACGGCGCGTCGGTCATCGGCAGAAACGCCTGACTGCCGTCGGGGTGGCGTTCTACAAGATCCAGCCTGAAGGGCAGGCTGCGCGGTTCGGCTTTGAACAAGCTGATGCCGGCGCGGCCATCGGAAAAATCGAGCCGTGCGCGATCATGAAAGCGACCACACATCCCAGCGTTGATGATCAAGTCGGGCGGACCACTCGTATCGAGAACGTCGCCAAAAGGCGCAAACGCCTCTCCGGTCAGCGGCCGGATTTTAACGATCTCGGTCATTGAGCAAAAATCTCCTGCAGCCGAATTTCCGCGATGCGCTCGACCTGACGGCAGGCCTCTGCGAATTCGGTGGCACGATCGTTTTCTATTCGACGCCGGAAGGTCGACAGGATCGAGGCCTTGCTGTGGTCGCGCACCGCGATGATGAAGGGAAAGCCGAACTTGGCGGTATAAGCATCGTTCAGCGCGGTGAAGGTGGACCGCTCTTCGTCCGTCAGCATGTCGAGCCCGACCCCGGCTTGCTCTGTCGTGCTCTCGCGGGTGAGGCGGCCCGCCGCCGCCAGCTTGCCAGCAAGATCAGGATGGGCGATCAGAACAGCAAGGCGCTTGTCTTCGGCTGCGGAACGGAAGATCCGGGCAAGGGCATTATGCACCCCCGCCGCATTGTCGTGGGTTGGACCGAGTTCAAGATCATATGCCGCATCTGCGATCCACGGACTATGCTCGAAGACTCCGCCAAACGCAGCAACAAACCCCTGTCGGTCCATCGCAGAGGGGCGCAGGGCCCGCGTTGGCGGATGCTCTTTTGCCCAATGGTCGGCGATCTGCGCGCGTGTGGCGAACCAGACACCTTCGTGGGCGAGGAAATGCTCAAGCGCGCGCTTGAGAGCCAAGGCCCGGCCCGGACGCCCGGCAAGGCGACAATGCAGACCAATCGAAAGCATCTTCGGTGCGCCGGCCTGCCCCTCGGCATAGAGCATGTCGAAGCTATCCTTCAGGTAAGTTTCGAATTGCGCACCTGTGGTGTATCCGGCCTGAATCGCAAAGCGCATGTCGTTGCAATCCATGGTGTAGGGAACAATCAACTGATCCTTGCCGCCGGCCCTCACCCAATAGGGCAGATCATCCGCATAGCTGTCGGCGATATAGGCAAAATCACCTTCTTCTGCAGCGAGGTCGACCGTGTTCATGGAGCATCGTCCGGTATACCAGCCTCGCGGGGGGGTCCCCACAACTTCGGTGTGCAGGCGGATTGCCTCGCGAATTTGCGCGCGCTCCTCCTCGGGGCTCATGTCCTTGTGTTCGATCCATTTCAGACCGTGGCTTGCGATCTCCCATTCCGCTCGTTTCATCGCCGCAAGTTGCGCGGGCGCGCGTGCAAGCGCGGTGGCGACGCCGTAGACGGTGACCGGCAGATCCTTCAACAGGCGGTGCACGCGCCAGAAGCCAGCCCGGCTACCGTATTCGTAGATCGATTCCATATTCCAGTGCCGCTGCCCCGGCCATGGGGCGGCGCCGGTGATTTCGGACAGGAACGCTTCCGAGGCGGCGTCACCGTGCAGGATGTTGTTCTCGCCGCCCTCTTCGTAATTGAGAACAATCTGGACGGCGATTTTCGCTCTGTCGGGCCAGTTGGCGACTGGAGCGTGCTCGCTATAGCCGGTCATGTCTCGTGGATATCGTGTCATGCCATGGTTCTCCTGTTCCGATCTATTCATAAACCAGAAAATCTGAGATGTTTTTCAAAAAGAATGCGAAGCTGTGTTTTGGCAGAGTGGATTTGCCTCACATGCGGCAACCGGTTTAGAAGCATCTGAGCTTGAGGAGGCTTCAGAATGACCGGTTATCTCACGACGCATGTTCTAGACACCGCACGCGGCTGCCCCGCTGAGGGGCTGAAAATCGAGCTTTTCCGGATCGAAGACGCAGGACGGGTCTTGCTGAGAACGCTTGAGACAAATGGGGATGGGCGCACTGACAGGCAAATTCTGCCAAAGGATGAGTTTGCCACGGGCACATATGAGCTTGTGTTCCACGTCGGGGACTACCTCATGGCCTGCAATACCCCGCCGGAAGAACCGCGCTTTCTCGACGTCATTCCAATCCGTTTTGGCATGTCGGAGGCGTCGCATTATCATGTGCCACTTCTGCTATCGCCCTTTGGCTATTCTACGTATCGAGGCAGCTAACGCAAAGTTTCCGTAGTCTTGATCATGGCCGCGATACGCTCGACCATGAATTCCATGAAGAGACGCGTTTTTGGGTCTTGCCAGCGGCGATGCGTAAAGAGGCACGCCATCTGGATCGGCTCCGGTGGGGTGCGGGTCGCCACCGGAATGAGGGCTCCGGCCCTCAGGTGCTCGGCAATTTCGAAGATCGGTTTCAGCGCAACTCCCTGCCCTGCCAATGCCCAGTCTGTCAGCACATCGCCATCGTCGGATTCGCAGCGCCCGGAAACGCGAAATCGCTTTGGGCCATCGGGGGTCGAGAGCAGCCATTGAAACTCAGTCGCGCCCGGAAAGCGCAGGTTGAGGCACTCATGCCCGTCCGCGATCAGGTCGTCACCACTCTCGGGAAGTCCTCTTTTTGCAACGTAATCTGGCGAGGCGCAGAGAATGCGTGCGACATCCGCAATCTTGCGGATGCGCAGGTTGCTGTCTTCGGGTTGGCCAAGGAAGAAAGCGAGATCCAACCCCTCGGTTGTCAGATCGACCTTGCGGTCGGTGAGTCTGAGCCGCACCTTGACCTCTGGATAAGCTTGCAGGAATTCAGGTACTTGGGGCGCTATCAGCCGTCGGCCAACACCCAGAGGCGCCGCCACGTAGAGCGACCCTTTCGGGTTTTCTGTCATGTTGACGATCTGCGCCTCGGCGCGTTCGACCGCCTCTAGGATTTCGCTCGCGCCGCTGTAAAAGGATTGCCCCTGTTCCGTCGGTGTCAGACTGCGGGTCGTGCGCTGAAAGAGGCGCACGCCGAGGTGCTCTTCCAGTTGTGAAATCCGCGAGGAGGTGACAGCGGGGGAAATTCGCAGATCGCGCCCGGCGGCGGACATGCTCCCCAGTTCATAGACGCGGACGAAGGTGCGGATGTTGTCGAGATAGGACATTGTTCTGGATTTTTTGATGCTGCTTGGCTTTTCTTAGTCATACCAGAGCAATTCGATCTCGCCTAGAGTACTCGGGACTTTGACACTCGGGAGGCTGGCAATGTACGATCTCGCAATTCTTTGGGACTGGATCGCCTTTTCCGTTCGCTGGCTGCATGTGGTGACGGCGATGGCATGGATCGGCGCATCGTTCTATTTCATCGCGCTTGACTTGATGCTGAAACCAAACGCTGCCCTGCCCGAAGGGGCGCATGGCGAGGAATGGGAGGTGCACGGTGGAGGGTTTTATCACACGGTCAAGTATCTTGTGGCGCCGGCGCGGATGCCAGAGCATCTGACTTGGCACAAATGGCAGAGCTACGCGACATGGCTCTCCGGCGCGGCGCTTATGATGATGCTTTATTGGGTGGGGGGTGAGCTTTATCTGCTCGACCCGACCAAGGCCAACCTGGGGCTCTGGCAAGGAATCCTTATTTCAGGCGGTTCCCTGACGGTTGGCTGGCTGGCCTATGACAGTTTGTGCAAATCCCGCCTTGGCGCGCGGCCGACGGTGCTGATGCTGCTGCTGTTTGCCATTCTTGTCGCAATGTCCTGGGGGTATCACCAGATCTTTACCGGGCGTGCCGCGCTCTTGCATCTGGGAGCGTTCACAGCAACGATCATGACCGCCAATGTGTTTTTTCAGATCATGCCGAACCAGCGTATCGTGGTGGCTGACCTCAAGGCGGGTCGGATGCCTGACGCCAAATATGGCCAAATCGCCAAGTTGCGTTCAACCCATAACAACTATCTGACTTTGCCGGTCGTGTTCCTGATGCTCTCCAACCACTATCCGCTGGCCTTCGCCACGGAGTATGCGTGGATCATCGCATCGCTGATCTTCCTGACCGGCGTGACCATCCGACACTATTTCAACACTCTGCACAAGACTGGCACGGGCCCGCATTGGACATGGGCTGTTACAACGCTGTTGATGGTGCTGATCGCATGGCTTTCAACCTTCTCTGGCGACGACACCTTTGACGCGGCAGAAGCCCGCACTCTGACACCCTATGAACAGAAGTTCGCAGCCGCCGAGAGCTTTGAGGATGCCTATGTCGCCGTTGTGGGCAACTGCTCGATGTGTCATGCACGCGAGCCGTCTTGGGGCGGGCTGCATTGGGCACCCAAAAACGTGTTTCTTGAAACCGAGAGCGACGTGGCCCGCCACGCCGGGCAGATATATATGCAGGCCGGGCTGAGCCACGCGATGCCCCCACCCAATGCGATCCAGATGAGTGCAGGGTCACGAAAGACCATTGTGACATGGGTTCGCGAAGTCCGTGAGTTGGATTAGTCGCATACCTTTCCCACACCGCAAGCCAACCCGATCATCTTGGCCGACACAGCTCCGAACTTGGGAACAATTTCAACGGCCAGCGACTGGGTTCTGCCTGTGGGCGTGGGCAAAACTTGGTGGCCGATGGGATGCGCTGGGGTTTTGGAACGAGACCGGGCCCATCATGGATGTTCCGATTTTTGTTGAGACGGGTCCGTTGCAATAACTTAGTCTTCGCGTGCTGAGAGCGGGCGGCGGTGTTTTTCACGCGGCTTCAGTGAAGAGTTTGGCCACAAAGTCGATCTCATTCGCGACCTCGATCCTGCAGGTCCCGGACCGTCTCCTGCGCCTGCCGCAGAAAAGCCCTTGCTGCCTTGGCATTGCGCCTTGCCGTCAGGCGAAAGTCAATCAATTGGCCAATTTGGTCGACGGCTCGCCCTAGAGAGCACCAACGTCCGCCGACCCGGATATAGGTCTCGTCGACATGCCACTGCAGCCCGCGCCACGAGCGGTGTGCGCCATAAGCCCGTTTGCGGACCTCGGGACCGAACTTGCGAACCCAGCGATGGATCGTAGAGGCATCGACCGTCACTCCGCGCTCGGCCAACATGTCGCGCACATCCCTGTACGGCAACGGGTAGCGACACTACCAGCGCACTGCCATACGGACGATCTCACGAGGAAACCGGTGCCGTGTGAACGGAGTCTTACCGTGCCCCATCGGCTCCTCCATCATCGAAAAAGAGACCAAGCTACTGCTTCGCCAAGTTAAGGCAACGGACCCCTTTTAAGGTATTTAGATAGCTGCTCTCATCTTATGGATCAAAGCGTCTCAGACATATTGGGATCAAAATAACCAGCAGCAGAATTCGGGCGAAATGATGTATTGCGACGTAGGCAGGGTCATAGCCTAATGCCAAACCAATTGCCGCCATCGCTTCGACCCCGCCGGGCGCAAATGCGATCCAGATTTGTGCAAGAGGCAATCCCGTAAAGACGTGAGTGATACCGGCGAAGCAGAGCGACACCACGACCGCTGATCCTACCAGCAAAAGCCCTGCCCCAGATAATTGCATGAGCTTGGAAAGCTTGATGGAGGTCAGTCTCGCACCCAACGCTGCTCCGGTAATGATGAAGCTCGCGTTAACCGCCCAGACGGGCGCGGGTCCTTGCGCCAATCCCGCGACATGGGCGCCAGCGCTCAGTAACATTCCAAACAACAAACACGCCGCAGGGATGCCCATGCGCGAACCCCAAAGTCCCAAAGACAGTGCCGTAGAAACAAGCAGAGCGAGAGGTAAAAGGCCCATCGATGCCATTGGTAAAAATATTCCGTCTGCATCCAGTAGCATGGCAACGGGTGGAACGACCGACACGAGGACCAGCAAGCGGAACATTTGTAAAATCAGGATGGTCGTCGCGTCTCCTCGTCCTTCAAGCGCAAGCGCAATTGCATTTGACATCGTTCCGGGGCTCGTTGCGAGAATGGCGGTATCGCTGTCCATCCCGAAAAGTCTCTTTAACAAAAGCGCGCCCGTCATCAGTGTCGTCCAGAGGCACACCAGCAACATAGTGAGGCTGACTGACCAAGCACCAATTTGGCTAAGTGCTTCAGCCTCGACCCCGGCGCCCAGTGAGATGCCGATCACGCAAAATGCTAGGTCGCGGAGGCGTTGATGAACGGCCAACGAGATGGGAGTAACTGCTGCCACCGCAACCGTAAGAGTGGACCCGATCAAAGCTGCTGCTGGAAGGCCAAGGCCAAGAGCCAGAACGCCACCGCCCCCACCAAGGGTGAGCGCGACGACATGTGGCTTCAACTTACTAAGCAGCGGCGGCACGACGTGCCCTGCGGGACAACCAAATCGGAGCAAATACCACTGCGAACGCAAGGATATAAAGAACAAGACTTGTCCAATCCTCTGTCAGGATCGCCCAATCGCCGCCCGAAATCGACAAAGCGCGGCGCAAGTTGTTTTCAAACAGCGACCCCAAGACAAAGCCGAGAATGACTGGAGCCAGTGAGAACTCCAGCTTGCGCAGGAACCAGCCAAACACCCCCAAGGCCGTGATCAGGAACAGATCATGCGGGTTGCCCACGATGGTATAGATTCCAATGAACGCAAGGATCGCAATCAGCGGCGTCAGATAATGGTGCGGGATGGTTAGCAGCCGTGCGAACAGACCGACGAGTGGCAAGTTGATCACTAGAAGGGCGACGTTGCCGATATACATGGACGCCACAAGGCCCCATGCAATCTCTGGCTTTTGCGTGAACAGGAGCGGACCAGGCTGCACGTTGAACATCAAGAGTGCCCCCAGCAAGATCGCCGTGGTCCCCGAGCCGGGAATACCAAGCGTCAGCATTGGAACCATCGCCCCGCCCGCAGCTGCGTTATTTGCCGCTTCGGGGGCGGCAAGACCGCGAATGTTGCCAGTACCAAAGCTCTTCGCTTCCTCCGGTCCCGCCAGACGCTTTTCAGTGCCATAAGCAACCGCTGAGGCGACCGAAGCGCCGGTGCCAGGTAAGACGCCGATGATAAAGCCGATCAAAGAGGACCGCAGGATTGTCCAGCGCAGCTTAATGATATCGGCGGCCTGCACAAAACTTTTGTCGACAGGCAAGGACTTGAGCGTCCCTTTCACTTGCTGTTCTACCAGGTGGAGCAGTTCGGCCATCCCGAACAAGCCGACCACGACAATCAGGAAGTCAATGCCTGCAAGCAGGTCAGGAATCCCGAACGTATAGCGCGGCACGCCAGTATTGGCGTCGATGCCAATGGTGGCCAGCATCAGCCCGATGAGGGCGCCGAGCAATGTCTTGACAGTGCTTTTGCCAACGAGTGAGGCCAGAGATGCAAATGCAAAGACCATCAACGCCACGTAGTTCGCAGGTGAAAAGCCAACGGCGACGGATGCGAGGAGCGGACCAAAGAGTGTCATCAGGACGACCGCAATCGTGCCTCCGATAAAACTTGCCACAGCCGAAGTAGATAGGGCTTTGCCAGCCTCGCCGCGCAAGGCCATCGGGTGACCGTCAAGGGTCGTCATGACTGCGCTCGCATCACCAGGCACGTTGAGCAGGATCGAAGAAATTCGCCCACCATATTCTGCGCCGTAGTATATACCGGCGAGCAAAATAAGCGCGCTTTCGGGCGGGAAGTTTAGGCCATAGGCGATCGGAAGCAGGATCGCGACGCCATTGATTGGCCCAAGCCCCGGAAGTGCGCCAATGAGCGTGCCAAGGAAACAGCCGACCATCACCAAAAAGAGGTTAAAGGGGTCAAGTGCTACGGAGAAGCCCGTCGACAGGCCTGAAAGAATCGCATCCATTATTCAGCGTCCCCGCGAAAGAATTCTAGTGCAGCCTTGACCGTTTCGCCTTCTGGCAAATTAAGGCCCATGAGCGTGAAACAGAGCAAATAGCCAAACACGCCTACTCCTAAGCCAAAGGCCAAGGCCCCAAGCCGCGGCGCGCCCAGCGTCAGGGCAACGATCGTGCCGAAGAGAATTGTCGAGATGATGAAGCCGAGCGGTTCATAGAGTTCGGCATAAGCAAACAGCAACACCACCATCAGGGCGATCCTGAACCAAGTGTATTTTGTAACCGCAAAGGATTCGGCGTCCGGACGCCAAAGTATATAAAGAATGCAAGGAATAGCGGCTCCGGCAAGAATGCGCGGCCAGCTTTCGGGACCCAGAGGGTCGTATTGGAACGGCGCTTGGATCAACGTCCACGCGATATAAGCGTAGGCTAGTGTCACGATCAGCAGAAAGCTGGCGAAAAGACGGTCGGCCATGGACTGCCTCCTTGGCAAAATAGCGACAAGCCGCCGCCACTTGGGCGACGGCCGATCGGATTAGTCAGATCAGTTGAGCAAGCCTGCTTCTGTACTGATTGTGCGCAGAAGGTCCATGTTGGTCGAGATTGCAGCAGTCAGGTCGTCACCCGCGAGATTAAGCGGCAACAGGCCTTTTTCTGCCTGCACTGTCGCGAATTCTGGCGTTGCGTAAGCTGCCTCGAATGTCGAAACCCAAGCATCATAGTCTTCGTCAGAAACGTCGCCGCCCATGTAGAAGCCACGCATGATGGTCCATTCGACATCAAAGCCTTGCTCTTTTGCGGTTGGGATCTCTGCGAAGATACCGTCAAGGCGCGCCGGAGACATCGACGCAAGAACGCGCATTGTGCCGGCTTCGAGATGTGCGGTCATTTCGCCCATGTCGCCAGTGTAGACGCCAATGGAACCACCCAAAAGTGCTGCGATCGCGTCGCCGCCGCCATCAAACGCAACATAACGCATCGCTCTTGGATCGCCACCAGCACCACGCAGCAATAGCGCAGCTTTCATCCAATCCTGTGAGCCAACGGATCCACCGGCACCGATCACAACCGATGCAGGATCCGCGCTAAAGTCTGCCATAAGCGCGCTCAGGTCCTGATATGGGCTATCTGCACGCACGATTACAGCGCCGAAGTCAGCACCGGCAGTTGCCACCCAGCGAACATCATTTTCATCAAACTCGCCGTATTTGCCCGTCACAATGTTCAAAAGCGAACCCGTCGAAAATGCAACAATTGCACTTGCGTCGTCGGTCCGCGTGGTGTTGAAAAGGCTATAGGCAACTGCGCCGATACCGCCGGGCATGAAGCTTACTTCCATTGCGGTTCCCAACTGTGGCGCCAAGCCTGTTTGCGCAATACGACAAGTCAGGTCAAAACCACCACCTGGGTTCGCAGGTGCGACACATTCTGGTCGAGTGATTTCGGCAAAAGCTGGCACAGCCAGAGTTGCGGCAACGGCAAACGCGCCGCAGAGGCGGATCAAAGTCATTGGGGTCTCCTCCCTTTTGAGACAAGCGGGTTTGTCCCACCACGAAGGGACCTTACAGAGTGATGCTGACAAAAACCTGAGCTGTTTCTGTGGCAAGGCTGACTCAAAACTGACGCGAAGCTGACAGCAACAAAACGGCTATCGCAAACACACCTTGACTCATAGACTATGACTATGAGGATCCTTTTGATCGAAGATAATGAAGAATTGGCCGGCACGATCGTTGATCGTCTGCGGGTCGAAGGCCATTGTGTAGACCGTGAAAGCGACGGGAACGAGGCCAACGACCTGCTTCGCCACTCCCTGTTTGATATCATCCTACTGGACGTCAACCTACCAGGCAAAAGCGGATATGAAATTCTGCGCTCTTTGCGCGCCCGCGGCGATGCCACGCCTGTGCTGATCCTGACGGCGCGGTCCCAAATCGACGAACGAGTGGTCGGCTTGGACGCAGGTGCGGACGACTATATGGTCAAACCCTTTGATTTTAGGGAATTGCTTGCCCGATGCCGCGTCCTTGCGCGCCGACGCTCTGGAACAGCCAGCAATATCTTTGTTGCAGGCGGGCTGTCTTTCGACAGAGCAGCAAAGCGTGCCATTGTTGCAGGAAAAGATGTCGATCTTCGCGCCCGCGAAGTTCAACTGCTTGAGATATTGATCGACAACCTTGGCCGGATGCTGACCAAGGAGGAGGTTGCAGACAAACTTTACAGTTTTGACGAAAGCCCAAGCATGAACGCCGTCGAACAGATTGTCACGCGACTGCGCCGCAAACTGCATGATACGCCACTCGTGATCAAAACCGCTCGTGGCCTAGGCTATATGGCCTATGTTGCCGATGACGAGTAAAACGCGCAGCTATTCACTTCAACGTCGCCTTTTGTCTCTGATGGCGCTGGGATTTATGGCCCTTTTATTGATCATTTCGCTGTTGCTTTGGAACTATGCACGCGGGGCCGCAAACCGGACTTACGACCTCTTGCTGGCGGGGGCGGCGTTGGCTGTCTTGGAGCGCGTATCACCCGGTCCTAATGGCCCTTCGATCGACCTGCCGTCTTCGGCCATGGAAATCCTCGCACTCGCGCCCGATGACCGGGTCGTCTACCGGGTTTTTTCGCCTGATACGGGGGTGATTACAGGCACCACTGATCTGCCGGTTCCTTCGGATATGGCGTTGCAGGCAACACCGGTCTTTTTTGATGCACCTTATGGCGATCCATTCCGTTTCGTCTTACAGGGGCGTCAGATGAATTCGCCAGATGGGCGACTTTGGGTTGCAGTCCAGATCGGCCAGACCCTTGAAGCAAGGCACGCGCAGCAATTGTCTCTTTTCTTGAACGGAATGACGGGCTTGGCCGGCATCTCATTGATCGGCCTTGGGTTTGTCTGGCTTGCGATCCGACGCGCGCTTTCTCCTTTGCGCCAGATCGAGGCCGATTTAAGCGCGCGTTCGCCCGGCGACCTCACCCCTGTCGAGGAGGCCTCTCCGAGTGAAATCAGCGGTCTTTTTGACGCGATCAACGGCTTTATCGTCCGCCTTGACCGAAACCTAAAACTGACCGAAGGCTTTATCGCCGATGTCGCGCACCAGATCCGCACGTCGCTGTCTGCGCTCCAAGGCCATTTGTCGTTGGCGGTCGACTCCAAGGATCCGAAGAAAATGCATGCGCGTCTTGTCCGGGCCGAACTGCAAGCCGAGCGGACTGTGCGTTTGACCAATCAGCTTTTGGCGAATGCTATGGTGATCCACAGGTCCGACCGCGCGACATTGAAACCGATCGCCCTAAAACCTGTTGTCCGTGACACAGTTGCCGAAATGCTCCGTGACAGTCGTATGCGCAAAATCATTGTGACCTTTGATGCGGATCAGGTTGCGGACGGGGAGGACATAGTTATTGCGGACGCTCTGTCGATCCGCGAAGCCCTGCGCAACCTCATCGACAATGCGATCCGCCATGGTCCGCCCGACAACACGATCGACATCACACTGGGCATCGAAGATGATGCATTGGCGCTGAAGGTCGAAGACGCAGGACCCGGGATTCCCGAAGCTGACCGTGCACGCGCCACAGAGCGGTTTACATCCATGCGGCAAGACACCGCCGGATCGGGCTTGGGCCTTGCTATCGTGCAGGCGGTCGTCGATGGACATCACGCGAAGTTGCGCTTCGGGACCGCGCGCAAAGGGGGTCTTTCCGTGATGATCGCTTTTCCAAGAGCCATCGGGCGTGCCGCCACATCACTGTTTATCATCATCGCTTTGGCTTTAGGATTGGTTGTGCCCGACGGGGCAGTTGCGCAGACGATTACAATATTTAGCGCCACTGACACCCCCGCGATGGCCCCTGTTATCGCAGAATTCGAAGCGCGCAATCCCAGTGTGACGATTGTGTATGAAGAATACCAGACAGTTGCGCTGCACAAGGCGATGTTGGCTGGTGCGGCACCTGACGTGGTTATCAGCTCGGCGATGAACCTACAGGTCGATCTGGTTAACCGGGGTATTGCGCGGCGGCTCGATATGCCCGAAGCCGAAGCTCTGCCAGAGTGGTCCACTTGGCGCTCCGAACTTTTTGGTTTTACTTTCGAACCAGCCGTTATCATCTACAACAGCGAATTATTTACCCCCGAGTATCTGCCCAAAGAACACCGTGAACTGGCCAATTTTATTCGCGACAACGCAATAACGCTGGAAGGGCGCATCGGCATTTATGACCTTCGCGGCTCTGGAATTGGTTATCTTTTTGCCACCCAAGATGCTGAACAGGGGATGCAGTCGCAGCGGATCACCGAGATCCTTGGTCAAAGTGGCGTTCGGACATTTTGTTGCACCTCGGATATGGTGGCGGCGACCGCATCAGGCGAAATCTCGCTTGCGATCAACGTGATTGGCTCTTATGCGATGTCTCTGGCCGCTCAAGACCCACGCGTGGGGGTGCACTTCTTGTCGGATTACAATCTTGTCATGGCCCGCAGTGCGTTTATACCCAAAATCGCACCCAATCCTGCAGCTGCCGAACTCTTTGTAAGATTCTTGATCTCCGAAGACGGACAGCACGTCGTCGCAACCCAATCGCAACTCATTCCGATCCTCGAG
Organism: Roseovarius sp. BRH_c41; assembly: GCF_000961715.1. NCBI lineage: Bacteria > Pseudomonadati > Pseudomonadota > Alphaproteobacteria > Rhodobacterales > Roseobacteraceae > Roseovarius > Roseovarius sp. BRH_c41. The sequence goes on from NZ_LADY01000056.1 coordinate 96,053, forward strand.
GTCGCAGAAATCGAAAGCTGGGCCTTCTCTCAATTGCGTGCGCAAAAGGGTAGTTTCCTGCCCATTCGCCTCGGGCCTGGTCTGCTAACCTATCTCGACAATCTCAAAAAGAGCAATTTTTTGGAAGGATGGGACGCCTCAGTGCGGCGTTCACGATGAAAGCTATTCGATTAGCCGGTCCCGTCGCGCTCGGTTTATAACGTAAAGCTAATTTGAGATTTATTTCGAACCCAAAGCCGACTTTTGAACAACATGCAGCATTCGCCAAAATGGGTTCGAACCGGACCTCCGCCGCAATAGGCACCAAGGTCCGCTAGTGGAATGTACCGGCTGCTTCACCCGGCAGGTTAGGCTGAGCCTATTTCTGCAAACAGGAGAAGTAGCATGGCAAAGAACGACTTTGATGAACTGATGTCGCTAGGGATCGATATTGGCAAAGACACATTCCACTTGGTGGGTTTGGATCAGGCGGAGCGGGCCCTGCGGAAACAGATCAAGCACCTCGCGTTAGTCGCGACATTAGAAAAGCTGTTTATCTCAGACGATTGGCCGCCGATCAGGGCATAGACGGAGACCGTCTCTTGCATGATATGAACTCTACCCGAGTAGCACAGAGGCTGAACCAATCCGCGAGGCTGGCCCGGCAACTGGGCTTTTATGGCTCGCCTGGTTTCGTGATCGGCCGACCTGTCATTCTGGGAAACCTGACAACACGTCAGTTGCATCGCATTCTGGTCATGGAACGGGCTGAACCTATGCCCTATCCGTGCCGGTGAACCGCGGTGTCAGATGGATGCAAAATCTTTAAAGATCATCTTTGGTGTTGAAATGGGTTTCAGGGGTATTCCGGATGCCGGTCCGGGCTCTCTGGGTTTTGGGGCTGGTTTTGCCATCTTGCGCCTCCGCTGATCTGCGGCTACCGGCCAAACTGCGCCTGACCGGCGCTGCGGGTTTAATTTCGTGCGGAGGCACAGGGCCTGAAACGACTACTTTAAAATCACTGAAAAACTTGGGCAGACCGCCCTCCGCAACCCCAGTGTGTCAAGTCGAGGCGGTTTGATCTACGGGGCAGTTGGAAAAACTGTGTCGCCAATTCGGGGAAAATGTGGCGACATCATGGCAGAGCATGAACTGTCTGGAAGTGGCGGGCACTTCGTGGCACACCGTCAGACGTAATTCAAACTGTTGAGCGGGGCTCTCATGACCATGCAATTCGGAAAAGGCTGTCACCTGCATCTGATTGATGGCTCGTCGTTCATTTTCAGAGCCTATCACGCGTTGCCACCGCTCACGCGCAAATCCGACGGACTTCCCATCGGGGCGGTGTCAGGCTTTTGCAACATGCTGCAACGCTATGTAGAAGGGAATAACGGTCCTGACGCGCCGACCCATGTGGCGGTGATTTTCGACAAGGGCAGCCACACGTTCCGCAACGATCTCTATCCCGAGTACAAGGCCAATCGCGAGGCGATGCCCGAGGACCTGCGTCCGCAGATCCCGCTGACTCGTGAGGCGACCCGCGCCTTCAACATCGCATGTGAAGAAATCGAGGGCTTTGAGGCGGATGACATCATCGCCACGCTCGCCTGTCAGGCGCGCGATCTGGGTGGGCGCGTGACGATCATCTCGTCTGACAAGGATCTGATGCAGCTTGTCGGTAACGGCGTTGAGATGCTGGATGCAATGAAGAACCGGCTGATTGATGTCGACGGCGTGCGTGAGAAATTCGGCGTGACCCCGGATCGCGTGGTCGATGTGCAGGCTTTGGCCGGGGATAGTGTCGATAACGTGCCAGGCGCGCCGGGGATCGGGATCAAGACTGCGGCGCTCCTGATCAACGAATACGGCTCTTTGGAGGCGCTTCTGGACCGCGCCGGGGAAATCAAGCAGCCGAAGCGCCGCGACACCCTGATTGAAAAGCGCGATCAGATCGAGATGTCCAAGCGGCTTGTGCAGCTCGACTGCAACACACCGCTTGAGTTCACGCTTGACGATCTCGAGGTGCGCGATCCTGATCCGGAGGTTTTACTGGGCTTTCTGGCGCAGATGGAGTTTCGCACCCTGTCGAAACGCATCGCGGATGCCTTGGGTAAAGACGCACCTACCATTCCCGAACCGAAGCCACAGCAAGCGGCGGATGAGGGGCAATCCGTCGCGGATTGGCCTGCAATAGAGCCTGAAACCTACGAGCGCGTTTCGGATCACAAGAGCCTCGACGCGTGGATCGCAGCGATCCGGTCGCAGGGCTATGTGGCGGTTGACACCGAAACCACCTCTCTCAATGAAATGCAGGCTGATTTGGTGGGCATATCCCTCGCCATCGCACCGGGCCGGGCCTGTTATATCCCGCTGACGCATAAGGACGGCGCGGCGGATGACCTCTTTGGGTCTGACAAATTGGCCGAGGGGCAAATGCCGGTTGAAGATGCCCTCGCCGCCCTTAAGCCTGTTCTTGAGGATGCTGCCATCCTCAAGATCGGCCAAAACATGAAATACGACGCCAAGATATTTGCCGCGCGCGGTATTACGGTCGAGCCGATCGACGACACGATGCTGATGTCCTATGCGCTGCATGCGGGGTTGCATGGTCATGGTATGGACGCGCTGTCAGAACGGTATTTGACGCATACGCCGATTCCGATCAAATCGCTGCTTGGGTCTGGCAAAACTGCTGTGACGTTTGACCGTGTGCCGGTTGATGAGGCGGTGAAATATGCCGCTGAGGACGCAGATATCACCCTACGTCTCTGGCTGACCTTCAAGCCGCAACTCCACCGCGCCCGCGTTACGACGGTCTATGAAACGCTAGAGCGCCCTTTGGTGCCGGTTCTGGCCCAGATGGAACGCTACGGTGTCAAGGTTGATCGCGCTACGCTGCGTGCCATGTCGGGCAAGTTTGCTCAGAAAATGGCAGCGTTAGAGTCTGAAATACACGAGCTAGCGGGGCGTAGCTTCAATGTCGGGTCGCCCAAGCAATTGGGGGAAATCCTGTTTGATGAGATGGGCCTTTCTGGCGGCGAGAAAGGTAAGACCGGGGCATATGCGACCGGCGCAGATGTGCTTGAAGACCTCGCGACCGAACACGAGTTGCCGGCGCGTGTGCTTGATTGGCGGCAGTTGAGCAAGTTGAAATCGACCTATACCGATGCGCTTCAGGATCATATCGATCCGGGTACGGGACGGGTTCATACATCCTATGTCCAAGCGGGGGCGAACACGGGGCGCCTCGCCTCGACCGATCCCAATCTGCAGAACATCCCCGTGCGGAGCGAGGAGGGTCGCCGTATCCGCGAGGCCTTTGTTGCCGCGTCTGGCCACCGCCTTGTCAGTCTCGACTACAGCCAGATCGAGCTACGCATTCTCGCGCATGTGGCGGAGATAGAGACGCTCAAGCAGGCGTTCAGAGAGGGGCATGACATCCACGCCATGACGGCATCAGAGATGTTCAATGTGCCGCTGGACCAGATGACGCCCGAGATTCGCCGCCAAGCCAAGGCGATCAATTTCGGGGTTATCTATGGGATTTCGGGCTTTGGCCTCGCGCGCAACCTGCGCATCCCGAGGTCCGAGGCCCAGGGCTTTATCGACCGGTACTTCGAACGCTTTCCGGGTATCAAGGATTACATGGACGCGACGGTCGCCTTTGCCAAGGAACACGGCTATGTTCAGACTCTGTTTGGCCGCAAGATCCACACCCCCGAGATTTCTGCCAAAGGTCCGCGCGCCGGTTTTGCCCGCCGTGCGGCGATCAATGCGCCGATTCAGGGCAGCGCCGCCGACATCATTCGCCGCGCGATGATCCGAATGCCGGACGCGATTGAAGGGCTGCCCTGCAAGATGCTCTTGCAGGTCCATGACGAGTTGATCTTTGAAGTGGCCGAAGAGGCTACAGACAGGCTGATCGAGATTGCGCGCGATGTGATGCAGGGAGCGGCAAGCCCGGCGGTGCATCTCGATGTGCCTTTGGTCGTGGATGCGGGACAGGGTGTGAACTGGGCAGAGGCGCATTGAGCCTCGCAAGGCTTACCGACGCTCAGGCTTACCAAAGCGGCTAGGGAGCGCAGACCGCAAGGAACGATAAACGTCAGGGGTGTTCTCATGGTCGCGTTCCCTATCTCTTGTTCCTTTACCGCGCTGCGTTCTGAACCAGGGTCGTGATCCGGCGCACGGCGACACGGCGGTTCAATCGCTCGGCCTCTTGAGTGGGGATCTTGAGGTAACTTTCTCCATAGCCTTGGACAACCATATTTTCTGCAGGCACGTCGAAATACTCGCTAAAGGCCAAGGCCACAGATTCCGCGCGGCGATCAGACAACAGCAGATTGTAACCGGGTGCGCCGACAGCATCGGTATAGCCCTCGATGAGGAACAATTCAGTCGGGTCTTCTGCAATGAGATCGCGCATCATCACCCCCATCTCGCGCAGATTTTCTGCCTGAGAAGGCTGAATCGCCGCGGAGGCAGTGGCGAAAGTGACATTCTGCAGATTGATTTCTGGGCTCAGTTGACGGACCTCGACGGTTTCACGCACTTGACGCAGGCTGAATGTGCGGTCGATGTCGCCTCGATCAGCGGCAAGCAGGGCGCGGCGCAGGGCGTCGCGGTCGCTGGCGGCCTGATAGTCGAAGGAGTCATAGGCGGGCTTGGGCAGGTTGCGGACCTCGACCGGCTCAAAGCTGCGGGTGTCGTCAAACAGCAGATACTCGCGCCCGTCGGGGTCAACCTGTACTCGTCGCAGCACGCGGCCAGTTGCATCGCGGATGGTGATGATTTCAGAGCCATCGGCGCGCATCACATTGCTGCGGGTTGATCCGTCGCTGAAGCGTTCGGTGCGAACCTCTGATCCGGGTTGGCGCAGGAGGGCATCGTCGTCCTTGAGGATTTGGTACTCGTCATTCTCATCGACAACGACAACCCGGTCGCCTGTGTTCGATTCTACCCGCTTGTTGTTCAACACGAGCGCGCCCACGACCGCCGCGCCAAGGGCGACCAATCCGGCACGTTGCAAATCACTCATCCCGTTGTCGTTATTGGCCTGTTCCGCAGTGGTTTGTGCGGATGTGGTCGCCGCGTCAGGGGCGTCGGCCTTAAACTCTTCGTCACTGGAACGGCTTGTTTCTTCGGTCACAGTCTCGGTCGTCACGTCAGCGGATGGTTCGCTGTCTGTTTCGGCGGCAAGGGCTTGGGTAGACCCACTCTCGGCAATGGGAAGCGTGTTTTCAGCAGGCTCGTCTTCTGCTGATTGGGTCTCTGTGCTTGGTTCGCCGTCTGCTTCTTGTGCGTCTTGAGTTTCGGCAGAGGTTTGCGCGTTAGATTCGGGCGTTGCCTTTGCGTCCTCATTCGCCTCTGCTGCATTAGTGTCAGTTGCGACGTCGGCCTCTGCCTCGGCAGCTTCTGCTTCAGCAGCGGTGTCTTGGGCGGCCTGCGCCTCTGCTGCGGCGTCTGCTTCGGCTTGTGCCTCTGCGGCAGCCTCTGCTTCAGCAGCGCTGTCTTGAGCGGCTTGCGCCTCTACTGCGGCGTCTGCTTCGGCTTGTGCCTCTGCTTCTTTAGCGGCTTCGGCCGCAACATCTGCTTCGGCTTGCGTTTCCGGCGCTGCTTCTGCTTCGGCCGGCACCTCTGGGTCTTCGGCCGGCTGCTCCTCAGAGGCGGCTTGTGTCTCAGATTCGCTTGCGGCCGTCGCTTTGAGTTCGGCAATGTGCAGATCACACGTCAACTCATCAAGGATCTGCGCTTCGGCGCAGATTTCTTCGGGAGTTTGAATTGGGATTTCTTGCACAGCTTGTGCGTCCGAATTGGATTGTGCCACCACGGGATAGGGTTGAAGCAGGGAGAGGGCGATCATGATCGCCGTCGTCGATTTCAGAGATTTGCCGGTCATGTCGTTTCCTCGCATTGAAAGATAAGAAGACTTGCGCCGCGCCGGGCCTTACATGAAAAGGCCCTTCTGACTGGGTCCGTCAAGGCCAGGTGGCGGAACAGTGTCGATTGTGTCAGCGATTCGGCGATACCCCGCCAATTTAAGAGTACATTTCGGCAATGAAGCGCTCTTGGGTGTCCGCGAACGGTTGTCAAAGGCGCAACGGCCACCCCCTGCCACAGGTGTGCCGCGACCTTTGCAAGCTAAATCAACTGGGTCGGCCTTACGCGGATGCAGGTTAGTGCTTGGGGTCTCAAATTGGGGGACAAGGGCCGCGAGGTGATCTGAACTTTCGTGATGAATGAGACAGATGACATAACATCGGGCAAGTGCGCGAGCTACGGGACCAAGCGGTCACCCCACATGAGGGCAACACCGGCCCGTGCCAAAGGGCCTTACACTTGGCAAGGGTCTGGTCTGCACATCGCGGACCGCGGACGGTTCGGTCCCCTTTCTCCTCGCTCGAAAGGAGCCGAAGGCAGGCCGAATTAGAGTGGACGATCTGTGACTACGCGCATGCCGAGGTGGGCCGGTGGACTACCGACAGCGCAGCCGCCGCGTGCCGGGTCGCGGACGAGGTAGGACATCGCAGCGACGTGTTCGCCTCCAACGAAAAAGGCAGGACAGCGGTCTAGATCCACAACTTCGGAGACCCCGGAGTAACAGTCCTGCGTCCATTCCCAAACGCTGCCATCAAGGTCTGCAATGCCTTCGGGCGATGTTGAGAAGCTGCCTTGGGGTTTGAGGGCACGGGGTGCTGTGCCCTTGGTAAGATAGGTCGATGCCCATGTCAGTGATGGATCGGTGAATACCGGGTCGGTGGTTTTGGGAAGCACCGACGCTGCCATGACAGTCCACTCCTCTATGGTCGGTAAACGATAGGAATTGCCCGGAACCTTGTTAATCCAGGCGATGTATTCCTGAACATCCGGATAGCTGAGGCCGGTTGCAGGCGTAACTGCCGGATCGTGGCCGGGACGGGCGCGAACTTGCAGGCTGCACGCCCCCTGAGCCACGCAGATGGACCACTCAGAAATCGTCACCTCATAGCGCTGCACGTAGAGCAGATGCCCATCTGGAAACACCACCGGCTGATGCGCCATGAGGGGCGCCGAGGTCGGTTCGGGGCCGCGCTGCGTAAGCGCGACCCCGGTGATGGTCGCCAACAAAAGCCCAAGTGCCACGAAACGAAGGGACGTTCTGAACAGCGATGGACGGTTTGCGGCGGCGGTTGTCATGTCAAACTCTCCGGTTATGTGGCAAAGGCATGGGGGGCGACGACTTGTTCCATCAATCCGTTGTCCCAATCGCCCTCGACGACGAAGTGAGCGGTTGCGCCAAGCATCGCGCCTTCGATTAGGTTGTGGTTCACATAGGCGTAAACGCCCGGTTGTTCGAAGGTGTACATCGCCGCCACGGCGCTGCCGCCACGCACGAACCATGTTTCCATGCCGGTCATCGGTGCGTCGGTGAACGAGCTTTCCCAGACAAAATTGCCGTGCCCTCCGATCAAGTGCGGACGCGAGTCGCGGTTCGCTTGATTGTGGATCATCAAGACAGTCTCGCCGACCTTGGCCCGTAGCGCGCGCTCTCCGGTCAGGGCTCCGACTGCGCCGTTGAACACCGAATGCGTCGGGGTCAAGGTACGCATCGCATTGAGGCTGTCAGCATAGTCGTCACCGGCAGCCTCATAGCTGCGGAAATCGCCGTTCTCATCCATCGGCAGGTAGTAATCCTGTTCTCCGATATAGGCGATGCTGTCGTAGTTGAGTGGGTTGCCGTTGCCGTCTCTCAGGCCATCGCGTGGCAGAACCATGACAGCGCCGTTCATTCCATGTGTAACGTGGTAAGGGATCATCGCGCCACCGGGTGCGCAGTGGTAGGTAAAGCAGCCCGGTTTGGTCGCTTTCCAGCGCAGAATGGTTTCCTCACCGGGATAGACATGGGTCAGGCCGCCGCCGCCCAAAGCGCCGGTGGAGGCGTGAAAGTCGATGTTGTGTTCCATCATGCTGTCTGTTGGATTGCGCAGCGTCAGTTCGACCATGTCGCCTTCGTGGCAGATGATAAGCGGGCCGGGGACCGAACCGTTGTAGGTCAGCGCCCAGATTGATGCGCCGGTATCTTCGTCCACCACCATCAGGCGTTCCGTGGTTTTCATGGTGATCTCAATGATCTTGGGTCCACCTGTGGCAACCTGCTCGTGCGCGGGAGCAAAGGGTGGTGCGACCAACTCTTGTCTGACCCGCGTATAGCCAGAGAGATCGGCCGGTTTGGCCGTGGTTTCGGACAGTTGTTGGCTGGCGGCCTTGTAGAGGTTGGCGGATGTCGTATTGGCCTTAGTCAGCCTTGGTGCGCGCGAGGCTGCCATTGCTCCGGCCCCGACCACAGCAGCTGCGCCAGCGAGCACAGTTCCCCGCAGAACGTTTCGACGGCTGGTTTTAACAAGTCCGGGATTGATGATTTTGGTCATGGTGTCCTCCATGAGGTTGATTGCGGTAGGGCCTAAGCCCGAGCGCTGAAAATGGGTCAGAGATTACCGATTTGTTCTTCAAAGCGTTGCTTGGCTTTGGGCGGAACGCGCCCCTCGAGGAAAGAGTCGGGTGCGTCCACGTCGCCGACGGCGATGGTCATCACCATCCCCATTGCGTAATGCGGCTTGCAGATCACGCCGTAGACACCCTCGACATCAAGCACGACCTCGATCTCTTCGTTGATCTTGCCGGCAAAGGGGTCAGCCCCGTCTGGCAACATCCCAGCGTTGATCTCGGCGTTGTGGCCTTTGTCGGCGACCAGAAAGCGAATGGTGTCACCGGGGGCCGCGTGAACGAACGCGGGTTCGAAAACCATGCGCTCGCCGTTCGAGCCTTGGTTCAGCATCCGAACTTCAAAGGTTTCTGCGAAGGCCGCAGGTGCCATCAGGACCGCGAGGGCGAGGCCGGTTGTCAGTTTGCGGATCATGTCTTGTTCCTTTCATGTCGCGCTATGGCTTGATCACAAGAATATCGGATTTCGCCGCTGCGATTTTGCTCTGGCGCAAACTCCTGAACGATAGATGCAGTGATGCCGGATGATCCGGTTGTGGCGTTGCGCGGGGTTCTGTGCGATGACGCGCGTCATGGATGCTCTTCCCGCCCGCAAGACATTGCCGCGGCTTGACGAAAGCCTGCTGACGCATCTGCCGCCGTTCTCACGGCTAGAGCGGCGTCAAATTCGTACGATTCTGGATCAGGCGACCTCGCGGCGCTATGAGGTCGGCGTGGCGGTGTTCAGCGAAGGTCATCCTGCCGAGCGCTTCTATATGCTGCTCGATGGCTACGTGCGGGTGGTGCGCATCACGCCAACCGGGGAACAAGTGACGGCGCTGCACATCCCAGCGGGTCAACTTTTGGGTATCGCCAAGGCCATTGGGCGGACGACCTATCCCGCCACCGCGATCACTGCGACGGACTCAATCGCGCTGAGCTGGCCTACGCGCCTTTGGGATACATTCGTGTCCGAGTATGAGGGATTTGCCACCGAGACTTACAACACTCTGGGCCACCGTGTCGGTGAGATGAACACACGTATCGTTGAACTGGCGACACAGCAAGTCGAGCAGCGCGTGGCGAATGCGCTTTTGCGCCTGATCAATCAGACCGGACGCAAAGTCGAGGGCGGGATCGAGATTGATTTTCCGATCACGCGCCAGGATCTTTCGGAATTGACGGCGACCACGTTGCACACGGTCAGCCGCTTGTTGAGCGGCTGGGAAAAGCAGGGGCTTGTTGAGAGCAGACGCAAGCGCATCAAGGTGTGTGATCCGCATGCTCTTGTGGTTCTCAGTCAGAGCTGAGACAGATCACGCCATTCCGATAGCCATCTTAAGCTCCGCTAGGAACTCGCCTTCGTCGAGATCGTATTCCGCACAAGCGTCCGTGACCGTGTGGAACGGGCTGACGAGACATCCCACGCACAGCATCCGGTGCCGAACAAAGACCGGTATCGTCTGAGGCCAGAGCGCCATCAACTCTATCAGTGGGATATCCGGGTCATCTGGTTGGGGGTGCCGCATCGAGCGCTCCTTTCTCCAACAACGCTAGTCGTGCAATCGTGCCAAACATTGCGCTGCAACAAACTTTGATGCCGAGAGCCCGCTTACAACAGGCCATCCCGAATTCAAGGAGGCCTGACCATGGCTGAAATCTTAACAAAATCGCGGGCGCGCAACATCTTCTACGGGGGCTCGATCTTTTTTGTCGTGATCTTCGTGGCGATGACGGTCCATAGCCACAAGTACGTTGTGCAAACCTCGACGGCGGGCATGGGCCTCAGTGAAGAGGTGATCCACGGCAAGCATGTCTGGGAAAGGCACTCTTGCATCAATTGCCACACGCTCCACGGCGAAGGCGCGTATTTCGCGCCGGAGGTGGGTAATGTCATGACCCGCTGGGGTGTTCAGGATAGCCCCGAGGACGCGTTCGAGATTCTCAAAGGCTGGATGGAAAGCCAGCCGAGCGGCACACCGGGCCGCCGCCAGATGCCGAATTTCAACCTCACCGACGAAGATATCCGCGGCCTCGCGGAGTTTCTGCGCTGGGCCGATCAAACCGACACGCAGGGCTGGCCGCCTAATGATGCCGGCTAAGGAGTAGAATCGATGAAATACCAATCCCAACACGTTGCGTTCTATTATTTCGTTGCCGCTATGGCCCTGTTCGGCATTCAGGTGCTGGGTGGGTTGCTGGCGGGCTGGGTCTATGTCTCACCCAATTTTCTGGCCGAGATACTGCCCTTCAATATCATCCGCATGATCCATACCAACGCCCTGATCGTCTGGCTTCTGCTGGGTTTCTTTGGGGCTGCTTATTATCTGGTTCCCGAGGAATCGGAGCGCGAAATCTGGTCGCCCAAGCTCGCCTATCTTCAACTCATCATTCTTGTCGTGGGAACGCTGGGCGCGGTCGGGTCGTATCTGGTGGGCATCCACGGCGGGCGGGAATTCCTTGAACAGCCACTGTGGGTCAAGTTCGGCATCCTTGTCGCCGCCCTGATCTTTCTTCTCAACATCTCGATGACGGTCCTTGCTGGCAAGAAGACTGCGATCACCAACGTGCTCTTGATGGGGCTGTGGCTGTTGTCGCTGCTCTGGGTCTTTGCCTTCATAAACCCCGACAACCTCAGCCTCGACAAGATGTACTGGTGGTTCGTTGTCCACCTTTGGGTCGAAGCGACCTGGGAATTGGTGATGGCGGCGATCCTCGCCTTCTTGCTGCTGAAGCTGACAGGCGTGGACCGTGAAGTCGTGGAAAAATGGCTCTATGTCATCGTAGCGACGGCGCTTTTCTCGGGTATTCTCGGGACCGGGCACCATTTCTATTGGATCGGCCTGCCGGGCTACTGGCAGTGGGTTGGCTCGATCTTCTCGACCTTCGAGGTGATCCCCTTCTTCCTGATGATGTCCTTTGCCTTTGTTATGGTCTGGAAAGGCCGTAAGAACCATCCGAACAAAGCCGCTCTGCTTTGGTCGCTGGGATCGTCCACCGTGGCCTTCTTTGGGGCAGGCGTCTGGGGATTTCTGCACACGCTGCATGGTGTGAATTTCTACAGTCACGGCACACAGATCACCGCAGCCCATGGGCACCTTGCCTTTTATGGCGCCTATGTCGCCCTGAATCTCGCGATCTTCACCTATGCAATGCCGATTCTGCGGGGACGGGCGCCCTATAATCAGGTGCTGAACATGGCATCGTTCTGGCTGATGACTGGAGGCATGGCCTTCATGACCTTTGTGCTGACCTTTGCGGGCACTATCCAGACGCATATGCAGCGTGTGGTTGGCGACTATTACATGGATGTACAGGACGGCCTGTCCTTGTTCTATCTGATGCGGTTTGGTGCAGGGGCTGCGGTGGTCATCGGTGCCTTGCTATACATCTATTCGCTGCTGGTCGTCCGCAAGTCCGAGGTCATTCAACCCGGTCTCGCCACCACTGTTCCTGGAGAATGAGCGATGAATATGGCACTGAAACCAAGTTTGCCGTTTTATCAGACGACGGGTCGTGAATGCGAATTGTTCGAGATGGCCTATGACAACGGTTTGCCCCTTTTGCTCAAGGGGCCGACCGGATGCGGCAAGACCCGCTTTGTTGAGCATATGGCCGCCCGTCTGGGCAAGCCGCTCTATACTGTGGCCTGTCATGACGACTTGTCGGCCTCGGATCTTATCGGACGGTATCTGCTCAAGGGCGGCGAGACTGTCTGGGTCGACGGCCCGTTGACCCGTGCGGTGCGCGAAGGCGGGATCTGTTACCTCGACGAGGTGGTTGAGGCGCGCAAGGATGTGACAGTCGTTTTGCATCCCCTGACAGACACGCGTCGAACCTTGATGATAGACCGGACCGGCGAAGAACTGGCGGCTCCGCAGGGGTTCATGCTGGTGGCCAGCTACAACCCAGGCTACCAGAATGTCCTCAAGCGATTGAAGCCGTCTACCCGCCAGCGGTTCCTCTCGATCTCGTTCAGTTTCCCGAATTTCGAAACAGAGATCGCGGTGGTGACCAAAGAAAGCCGCTTGGAGCCGGGACGCGTTGCACCTTTGGTGCGTCTGGCCGGCCATATTCGCAATCTATCGGGCATGGATCTCGAGGAAGGCGTTTCGACGCGCCTTCTGATTTACGCCGCCACCTTGATGGCGGACGGAATGGGCGTGGATCAGGCCTTGGAGGCCGCAGTAATCGAACCTTTGAGTGACGAGCCAGACGTGCAGCAGGCGTTGCGCGATCTCATCGCCACAATCTACGGATAAGAACGATGCACCTTCGCGATCTCATGGAACCCGAAGAAACGGTCGGTAACCTCTGGCATGACATGGCAAGTGGGATCGGGGCAAATATCGGCCATCCCGAGGCTGGTGTCGCGCTTAGCTCGGTCAGGTCCAGTCTTGCGATGCTGTTCCGCTCTCTTGGGGGGGCGGCAGCAGTGGAGGTCTGCGAGGCACCGGCGACGCTTGTGCGCCACCGTCAACCGCTGCGCCGCAAGTTGGGCGCCGAGCGGGACCGCGAATGGGTTGCTGGATTTGATGGCGAGCGGCTGAGCCTTCCGCCCCTCATCGCCGATTTTCCCGATCCGGCATTGAACCGAGCGGCGTTCTTTTGGTTGACTGCGCTGGCGGCGACCTGTGACCTCCGAAACTTTGATCTGGCGGGTAACGGCCCGGCTTGGGACTGCGTTCAGATCAGGGCCAACGCTGCGGCGGCTGATGCAGCTTATGCTATCTGTCCCGGCTTGAGACCTGCTTACGCGGCCATGACCCGCCTTTGCGTCAAGACGCGGCCAGATGTGTTTCGACCAGCTCAGGAGGCAATCATTGAAACGGCGATTTGCAACCAGCTGTGCGGATCGTCCCCTGATATTATTTCCACATCAGAGGCGCGCGGCCATATGCAATTTGCGCCCATCCCGATCTGGCTTCGGTTTGCCGCACCGGGCTTTGGCAACGCGGCGACCGATGACCCCGCTAACACTGCGGTGCCGCCGCCGGATGCGGCGCAAACCAGCCGAAAACTGGGACGTCGCAAGGATCAGGACCAGCAGAACCGCAAAGACAGCTTCATCATCCACCGCTTTGAATCGATCCTCTCTTGGGTCGAATCGATGAACCTCAACCGTAACGTTGATGATGACGACCAAGAGAACGCCCAAAAAGCTGCTGAAGATCAGGACGAGATCACCCTCTCCAAACAGAATCGCAAGGCCGCAACGCGCCTGCGCCTGCATCTCGACCTCTCCCCGACGGATGCTGATCACGAGGCTTTGGCGGGCACGTATACCTATCCTGAATGGAACCACCGGTCGCGCAGCTATTTGCCGGATCATTGCCGTGTGCTGGATGCACCTGTGGCACCTGCCGAAACAGCGTTTGTACCGAGTGACCGCCGCATGCGCGAAGTGCGCCGACAATTTGAGGCGCTCCGCCCGCGCCGTGTCCTGCAACCGCGTCAGGTTGAGGGAACAGAGCTGGACCTCGATGCGCTCCTGACATCGCGCGCGGATCTCTTGGCCACTGGGCGTGGCTCTGACCGCATCTGGCAGTCGGCGCGTCAGACCGATCGTGATCTGTCAGTGGCGTTCCTGATCGACACGTCTCGTTCTACCGAAGCAGCGATTGGCGACACGTCAGTGATTGAGGTGGCGCGCGAAGCGATGGCCGCCCTTGCTGCAGGGATCGACGCGGCAGGGGATCGACTGGGAATTTGGGGGTTTTCGTCGCTGCGCCGGGACCGGGTGTTTCTATCCCGCTGCAAGAGGTTCGAGGATCAAATGTCCCCCGAGATCATCGCCAATATCGGCGCGCTGAAACCCGGACATTACACGCGGCTTGGGGCGGCGATCCGCCACGTCAGCACCCAACTGGCGGCTGAGCCGAGTGCGCGCAAACTGCTGATCGTCTTGACTGACGGCAAGCCTAACGATCTTGACCATTACGAGGGGCGGTATGGCATCGAAGACAGTCACATGGCCGTTCGAGAGGCCCGCAAGGCAGGCCACAGACTGCATGGGATCATTATAGACGAGGACGGTCAGGATTGGTTTGCCCGCATCTTTGGGCGCGGCGGCTTCTCTCTTCTGCCGAACCCAGAGCGCTTGACCCGCGCCTTGCCCGACATCTATCGCACCCTGACACAGGAGAATTGACATGCGCTGTCTGACAGTCGTCCTTATCACTCTCATCGCATTACCGGTCTTTGCAAAGAGCTTTGACCGACCCATCCCCCAAGCTCAGTCAGCTACGGCAGAGTTCTGGTTCGCCTTGGGCAGCATCGCAATGATCGCAGCGCTGGTTCTGGTGCAGCGGTTGGTGGCGCGCAAGTGACACGCCACGGATGGTCCGCGGCACGGATTGCACTCGCGCTCTATCCCTTTGGGGCGGGGGCGGCGGCGGTCAACGTGTTCTTTGCGTCGCTGCTCTTTAGCTGGATCGGCTGGCCCGTGGCGACAACCGGCTGGTCGATTGGATTGGGTTGCGTCCTCGGGGTGCCGGCGACATGGTATTTCGCACGCCACATCAGACATTTGATGGATGTAGCAGAGTGAAAGTACAGGCAATGAAGATTGAAATCAGAGATGGGCAACCCGTCGTGGACGCCACGGATCTGGCTGGCCTGCTTGGGCTGACACCAGCAGAGGTCCAAGCCAAGATGCGTGCGGGTGAGATTACGAGCCGGTTTGAAACCGGCGAAGGCAAAGACGCCGGGCGGATACGCCTCAGCTTCTTTCACGGTGGCAAAACCGTGCGCTTGACATGCTCTACAGATGGCACAGTTCTAAAGACAATGCGGACCGATGTCGGGCCCCGCACGCGCTGAAAGGTATGCGCGCAGGGCGGCCAGAGATATGTGCAGCATGGCGATATTGACTACCCCCGACACAGAGGCTGAAAAGCGCGGCAAGAGGCTCTCGGGTGCTTGGCGATCGGCAAAGCTGACTCCGTGGACCCAGACATCCTCGGTCAGTTAAACCTTGCCGCCGCGCGCATCAAAGACATGCACGTTATCACGCAGATCGAGCGCGCCTGTGATGAGCATGGCAGCGACGCGTTCCGAAAGTGCGAGGTCGATGATCCGGACAAAGGCCGCATCCTGATCAAAACACGCCTCCCGATTGGACCATGTCAGCCACAGCGGGAAAGCTCAAGCTGTGGTTGGTAATCCCAATTGCTCCGGATCAGCATCAAGGATACATCTGACGAGATGTTTCGCCCGCTTCTGGACAATTGCACCGCGCGCCGTCTTTTTTTGGACAGGCACCTTTTGCTGCGCCCCGAAGCGGGAACTGGCAAGGGCACAGATCTCAATCGGCTGCTGCATACCTTGGGATTTGTGCAAGTCGATAGCGTCAACACGCTGGCGCGGGCCCATGACCTGATCCTGTGGTCCAGACAAGGTAAATACCGACCACAGAACTTAACGCAACTCGTTGCCCGGCATCGGTCCGCTTTCGAACACTGGACTCACGATGCGGCCGCCGTCCCGATGCAGTTCTATCCGATGTGGCGGTTGAAGTTCATCAGAGACGAAGCGCGCATGAGGGCGCGTTGGCCGCAATGGCGCCGAGAGGGATGGGATGCCGAAATCGATACCGTTCTTCAGCACATAGCCGACCACGGTCCCGCCTGCTCTCTTGATGTCGGAAAGGACGAAACACGGGGGACGTCTGGCTGGTGGGATTGGCACCCGTCCAAGACAGCTCTCGAATTCCTGTGGCGGTCTGGCAGACTGGCGGTCTGTCATCGCGAGGGTTTTCGGAAGTATTACGACCTCGCTGAGCGGGTGATCCCGACGGAACACCTGAAAGACCAACGAGACGAGGCCGAGATCATAGACTGGGCCATGATGGGAGCGCTCGACAGGCTTGGATTCGGGACCAGTGGGGAGCTTGCTGGTTTCTTTGACATCGTGACGCGAGAGGAGGCTAAAGCCTGGTGCCAGACCGCAATGGCGGACGGCCGTATCATCGAAGTGGACATCGCCATGACGGATGGCTCACTACGGCGCAGTTTCACAACCAAAGCCATTCTCGAGGATGTCTCGTCCCTGTCGGAGCCTTCATCGCGCGTGCGCCTCTTGTCTCCGTTCGATCCGGCCTTGCGTGACCGGTCACGCGCAGAACGGCTTTTTGGGTTTCATTATCGGATTGAGATATTCGTTCCCGAAGCCCAAAGGCGCTATGGGTATTATGTATTTCCGCTGTTGCAGGGAGATCGCCTGATCGGCCGCCTTGATGTCAAACGTGACGGAGGAACCATGAACGTCCGAGCCTTCTGGCCCGAGGTTGGCGTCAAGATGGGTAAGGGACGACTCGCCAGCCTCACGGCAGAACTGGAACGCGTGAAACGCTTGGCCAACGCTGATACTATCGACTATTCGAGCGATTGGCTCCGGATTTGATTGCATGCCTTTCGGCGGCGCAGACACCACACTCACCAAAGCGTCACGACGGACTCTTTCGCCCCGATCAAAGTGTTGAACCAAGACAGGCCACGGCTGCCTTAGCCTCAGTGAGGAGCAATATGTGGTGATCGAAAACCTCAGTGTGATAAGATATCTAGATGGAGGGAGTCTTAACCATGATCGCAGGAGCACATGCCGTCGTTTGGGTCAGGCAGGACCGTCCGGGAAATGACGCCTGCCGTTTTGCTGACGCTGAGGGTGGCTATCTGATTGACGGTTCGTCGACGGATGCGGACTGGAATATTTTGCGCTACCGTGTTCGTGCGCGCGGCGATGGGACGACACGGCGCGCTCGTATCGGCTCCAAGTCGCGCATCTTTGCAGTGCGGGCCCCTGATGACACATGGATGTTGAATGGCGCACCGTTCCCGCAGGTCACGGGTGCCAAGGATATTTATCTTGGTTTTACGCCTGCGGCCCTTACTCTGCCGATCCGCCGCCTGAACCTCGGCCTAGGTGAGGACGCAGAAATCTTGGTTGCAAGGCTCGATCTCGAGACCGAACGACTCACGCCTCTTCGCCTCGTATTGCGACGAATTACAAACGAGACCTACGAATGCCTGAACACCGAAACGGGCATGACAGCCCACCTTTTGGTGGACAAACACCACATCGTTAGGACCTACAGCGGGCATTGGATTGCTCAGACGTGATTCCACCAGAGTCCGTGTTGATGGCACGAGTGGCAGCCTATTGAAACGACGAGATTATAGGACCACGAACGACTGCGGAGCCGTCAGAGGGTCACGATGTGATTGTCCCAGGTGCAACCCAGCCGCGCCAAAACTGCCGGACCGTCTCGCCCGATAGTCATCAGGCCGCCCAGGCCATCGCTCGCCAGATAGCCGCCGGGCAAGGGGGCCAGCCCGCAGATTTCGGATCTGGATATCGCACCCAGAAAAGCGCCGGTGTCCCTGAACCTATGAAGCCGTCCGCCATGGGGCGACGTGATGGCCAATTCGTCGCCATCGCCGCTGAAGGCAACACTTCCGGCATAGTCTTGCATGGCCAGTTCATCAGGCAACGGAGCCTCGGCCAGAACGGCGGCTTTTCCCACTCGGTGAAGTCCCAACAATGGGGTTGCCGCGCCCGGCGCACCTTCCCATTGCATTGCAAATCCCACCAGGCCATCGGCCCGAACCGCCAGATGCCGTATCGAATTCTGATGCAGGTCTCGGTCGAGCTCGAACCGGTCCTGCAACGAGCCATCCAAAGTCAGGTATGACAAGTTCGGGCGCATCGTAGCAAGGTTCAGTTTGGCACGGTCGTCTGGGTCGGTGGCGACGCCGCCGTTGGCGACGACCAATGTCGCTCTATTAGGCATGAGGCGGATCTCATGCGGTCCGATGCCACCTGACGAGAATGACCCGGCACGGGCGTATCCTGCCTCCACATTCCAGACACCGATCATGCCCTCACTGCTATCAGCCTTTTGTTCGCTGGTGAGCAGGAGCGCGCCTCGCTTGGCAAAGACGCCGTGACCGTTCAGGTGATACCCCGGCGGCGGAGCCAATCGGTGCAGCACATCGCCCGATGCGCAGTCGATCACCAGCGCAAATAGACCAGGACGGCGGGCAAAGGCCACAGCTTCGGCCCGGCGCGGATGACCGGCCCCGGCATGGCCTCGCGCTGGTAGTGGCACGCGGAATGTGACTGCGCCGCCCTCGCTCAGCCCATAGAGAGCAAAGCGCCCGTCCAGATCCTTTGCGGCGGCCAGATAGGCGGGATTTCCTACGGCTGCCCAGCCAAGGCGCGGAGCAACCCCTGTGGCCAAGAGCGATGCAATAAAACGGCGGCGCGTTGTCATGGCTTAATCTCCGTCTTGCGAGTTGAAGCCGGGTTCGATGCCATAGCGCGCGCCGATCTCATTTTTGATTGCTGTGCGCAAACCCATCACGGCTTGTTGCAACACCTCAGCGCGTAGCCTTCCTTGCGGATCGCTCACGTTCTGAAAGGTTGGGGATCCAATTCGTTTGGCGGCCTTTTGCACAGTCTCCAGCGCTGCGTCAGCCGCAGGGATGGGCCAATCGGCGAGTGCAGCCGACAGCCCGTGCGCGGCCTCGGCTGCAAGTACGACATTTCGCAGGCTGCGCCCGGATCGACGTGCCTCGGCCAATTCAGGTCGCGGGCGCTCGAAGGTGCCCATGGGTTCACCCAGCCGCCTCTTCGCGGAGAATTCCAGTGACGACAGGATCTGCGTGTAAAGCGCGCGCACAGCCTCGTCCTTTGACAGGAAAGTCGTGTTACCTGCCTCGCCCGCGTTGCGCAGTGTGGCGGCGAATCCCTCTTGCCAGTCAGAGTCCAACGCCTCGGCCTGATTGCTCAAATCGGCGGCAAGTGTGGCGACAAGGTCGCAGGTATAGCTGCCGGACGCGTAGCTGGAAAAGGCCGGGTCGTAGATCAGCATGTCCAGCGCGAAGAGGCCACGGGCGGCAATCGAAACATCCGCATAGCCGGTCGGGTCGCGCGCGACAGGATCTTCTTCGGCAACCAACCGGGACAGTGTGCGCTGGGTAAAGCCACGCGGATCCGGCCAGAAGCCCACGGACAGCACACCGGTTTCGGATGGACCCAGACGCAGGTCAGCCACGCGCATCCAGGCATCAAAGGCGGCCTGATAGGCTGGCCGCACCGCGTCTGGCTGGCAATTCTTGGCAGCGGCGTCGGCAAGCGTGTCGGCGCTTTGTGCGAAGGCGTTGAATCCGGGCAAGATGTGTTGGCTCAGTGCGCTATCCACCCCCGCAATCGCTGGCGTGGCAAAACCGAGGGTCAGAATGACGATGGGCAGATGTCTCATAAGCTCTCCAAGAAGCGGATCAGAGCGTTGCGATCCTCGGCTGGCATCGAGACAATCCGCTCACGGGCCTTTTGCGCCTCACCGCCATGCCAAAGAATGGCCTCAAGAAGCGACCGCGCGCGTCCATCATGCAGGAAATAGGTGTGGCCGGAAACGGTCTTGGTCATGCCCAAACCCCAGAGTGGAGCGGTACGCCATTCTTGACCGTTCGCGCGCCCCTCGGGACGGTTGTCGGCCAAGCCCGGTCCCAAATCATGCAGCAGCATGTCGGAATAGGGCCAGATCAACTGAAAGCTGGCCGGGTTATTATCTTTCAGCCGATGAGTGACAAAGTTGGGGCGGTGGCAGGCGGCGCAGCCGGTCTTGAAGAACACCTCGCGCCCACGCAACACCTCTGGATCGTCCACGTCTCGCCGGGCCGGGACGGCCAATGTCTGGCTGTAGAAGGTAACAAGGTCCAGCCCAACCTGATCGATCTCGAAGCCATTCTGTTCGGGATCGTCACCATGCATGGCGGCGGTGCAATCGGTCTGCGCATCAGTGCAGTCACCCGACCCCACTGGATGGATGGGATTTGAAATGCCGATATCGCCCGCAAACGCGCTTGCGGTCTGTTCCAGCACGGTTGGATTGCCCGCTTTCAGGCCAAACCGACCCAGCATGGGCCGGTCATGCACATCGGACCAGACAATTTGGGGACGACCCGAGATGCCGTCACCATCGGTGTCGTCAGGGTCGGCCCAGTCTAGGATATCCTGCACTGGAATCGCCTCCAATAGTCCCATACCGATCATCTGTGGGGCGATGCGGGGCGACAGCATGGCGTTTTGATGAAGTGGGCCATAGGCGAGATCGGCGGCAGTGTAGGTCGGGCTTCGGAGAGTGACTATCTCACTCTCCGACATTTCAACTTTGACATCCTGATAGTCTATCCGAAGCTGGTATTCCGGTGCATGGCCCGGCAGGCTGAGGTCCTGTAGCTGCGTGCCATAGGTGGGATCGGGGGCCGTCGCATGCGTGCCCTCAATATAGGAATTGATCTCTGACGGCTCCGGTGCCGGGATCGAGACACGCAAGAACATTGACACGGACCCGTCCTCCGGTCCTTCGGGCGGGTGACCGCGACCGTCCTTGAGGTGGCAGCGCTGGCAGGAGCGCGCGTTGTACAACGGCCCCAGACCATCCGAGGCCAGCGTCGACGCCGGTGCCGAGACCCAGGTTCGCCGGAATAGTCCATTGCCGATCCGGAAATCCAGCTGCTGTTCGAAGGTCAGGTTGCCGGCGGGCTGGGAAAAGGCATCGGGCGTCCCGCGCGCCCGAACGGTCTGCGCGCCGGCGGAATTTTCTTCGAATCGCCAAGGAGCCCAGAAATCCTTGGGCAGCGCGGTGATACTGGCGACGCGCGCGCGCTCTGCGTCAGTGCGGGGCACGGTGTCGAGATGAATGTCTTCTAGAGGTTGGGCGACGGTCATGCCCGCGCAGATGCTGAGTAATCCGACGACTTGAAGGATAACTTGATATGGCTTTGACTTGGGCACGGGCATGATCTTCGTTAGCGTTCCTTAGAATGCATAGGCAAGCAGCGCGCCAATGGTATGGGTCTCATCTCCACCCTCTTCGCCGTAACGATAGGCCAACGCGGCGCTGAGACCATCGAGGATCTCGATTTCGCCAGAGAGCGTGGCCAGATGATCGCGTGGCAGGGTCTCGACGTCGCGCAACGCATAGACTGCTGAGAGCGTGACAGGCCCGACCGGAGCTTCAACTCCGACTGTGGCAAAGGTGGCGCTGTCGGCGGTGCCGTCGAAATGATCGAAATAGGCCACTTCAGCGAGCAGCGTGACAGGCATAGAGCCGGATCCGAATTCATGGCTGACGCCGCCCACGATACCGTTCTGATCCTCCACGTCGCCGACTCCCCGCGCTTGGGATTGCAGGCCGAGGTTATAGGCGGTCGCGCCGAAGGTTCCCGATAGGGCGATGGAAAAGGACTCCGGCCCGCTGGTATTCGATACGCCACCATCATTCCGATTGGTACGCCCGCGGTTTTCGCCAAGCGACTCGCTGAGCACGCTGCGATCTGCGTTGAAGATCGACACGCTGAGCTCATGTTCAATTTGACCAGTGGCGAATGGGATCACGAGGCCCGCTCCGATCCTTTCGGTGATCTCGTAGTCCTCTGCGAAATCGACGCCGTAAATGCCCGGCGCCACGTCCCAAGCCGTTCCAAAGCCGGGGTTAAACTTGCCAAGCACCACCTGTGCTGCGCCGAAATCATGTGCGAAGTAGAGTTCTTCGGCGTAGAGTCCATGATCCTCTAGAAAGCTGTCAGAAGTGGGTGGCGTGATCTGTTCCAGAACCACTGTGCTGTTGATTGAGGTTTGGGACGTGAAGGCGAACGAAAGCGCACCCTCGACGGTGGCGAATGTGTTGTTGATCTCGCCTCCGGGTGCTGAGGAATCGACTGTGAAATCGCTTTGCAGTTCGACCGAGAATTCGGCTGAGAACCGCGAGCTCTTTTCCTGTGATTGTGCCGCAGTCGCGCCGAGTGCCGCGCAAGCGGCAAGCGTTAAAGGTAGGGTTTTCATCACTGTTCCTTAGTTTGTTCTTGGATGACGGTCTGCTACGTCACCTGCATTGTTATGTGATAACATACCTATCTACAAGATAGCTTTCCCGTCCGCCGAGCAGGACCGCGGACGAGGGGCGTTACTGAAAGACGGCCGAGGGATTGTCGAGGCTGTCAGAGCCTTCGATCTCGATTCCACCGAGGTCCAATGCCGTGACAACGCGCTCAATTGACCGGGTCTGGTTTATCAGACCATCGACGCCACCCATGATCAGCGCCTCCCCGCCTTCGTCGCCGCGCGCTAGCATCTCGTCATAGGCAAAGCCGGATTCGGCGGCGGTCTTGATACGGCCAAGGGCCAAAACCGCTTCGGCCAACCGTGTGCGCATCTCCCGATCCAACTCTGGGTCGATGTTCGCGACAAGGTCGGAAAGAGAAGCGCCGCTGACCGTCGTGCCGTCGGTGCGCACGTAGTTGCCCAAGTAGACGCTCCGGATACCAACGCCGTTGTAGTAGTGATCATTGTGGGTGTTGTCGGCAAAGCAGGAATGCTCTTCTTCGGGATCGTTGAGCATCAGGCCGAGTCGCATTCTCTCGCCCGCCGTCTCACCATAAGACAGGCTCCCCATGCCGGTCAGAATGGCAGTGAGCCCCGCCTGTTCGTCTGCGGTAATCGTCGCACGGGCTTCGCCGTCCTTTGCCCATTGCGCGGTGATCCATTCGAGGTCGGATGACAGAAGATCGGTCGCTGCCATCAGGTAGTCAGCCCGGCGTTCACAGTTGCCGTTGGTGCAGTCTTCGTTCTGCGCATAGTCGGTCCAAGGGCGGCTGCCTGCGCCGTCACCATGGCCATTCAGATCCTGCCCCCAAAGCAGGAACTCGATGGCATGATACCCTGTGGCAACATTTGCCTCGATCCCATCGGCCTCATGCAGGATGTTCTCTAGCAAGTCCGGCGTTATCTCGGTCGCGTCAATCTCCTTTCCCGAGAGAGAGAAGCTCGGATTGGCGATCACATTGAGCGCTGCAAACTGGTTTGCATCGGTCGGACCGCCATAGAGTCCATCGACATAATCGATCAGCCCCTCGTCCAGCGGCCAAGCATTCACCTTACCTTCCCAGTCATCGACGATCGGATTGCCGAAGCGAAAGACCTCGGTTTGTTGATAGGGGACGCGCGCTTGCAACCAGGCGTCGCGAGCGGCAGACATGGACTCGGCTGAGGGGTTTTTGATCAGCGCCGTGACTACCTTTTCCAGTGCCCGGACAGCTTGCAAGCTGTCGCCATAGTTCGCCTCGGCGATATCTGCATAGGTGTCGAGCACCTCATTTGCGGTCTGTGCCTGAGCGGAACCCAACAGCGCAGTGGCGATGGCGGTGGAGGTCAATAGGGTGCGGAGCATCTGTCTGTCCTGTTGTGTATTTCAACGTTTCGCGCTGCAACGGCGTCAGTTTTGGCACATGTTTTTTGTCCCGCGGTCGATATCGGCCAACTTGACAATCCCAGTGCATCCGAAGCGCTCATGTGTAAGTTGACTGATTTAGTAAGCTTAGGCAATACCCAATATTTTCCGTCAGGTTTTCGCCCAATTCTGCTCGTGTCGAGCCCTGTCGCGGCCTCTTGGCAGTCGAGAATGCCGGACGCGGCCCATTTCGTGGAGAAGCGGTTGAAAACTGCGCTCAAGACGGTTTCCCCCTCTTGAGCGCATTAATGCGCATTCCACGATTGAAGATCGACAGTGATAGCAGCTGGACCCACGCTTTGCCCTCAGCCCTTCTGGTGAAGGCCGATGATTCTGCGTTCCACCTGACTGCAAGAGGGTGCCTGCTTGCGACTGAAATCTTGCCTGCACAACCCGAACCCGACGTCACTGAGAGACTGTTGCGCCACCAACTGAGGTGGGCACAAGGACAAGGTCTATTGCCAGAGCCCCGTAGCGCTGTATTCTAAACTGCCTTTGACCAGCAACGCCGGTCGCTTCTCGGACTTTATCGGCCCTCGCCACTCTACTTTGCTGGTCGTCCCGAGCCTCAGATACTCGCACTCGATTTCAACCACGAGGCTCATAGCTGTCGCCCACCGCTGCGTCGCGTTTGTCACGAAACGAGCATGAAAATCCAACGATTTCAATGGAATTTGGTGCCCAGGAGAGGACTCGAACCTCCACGGCCTTGCGGCCACTGGCACCTGAAGCCAGCGCGTCTACCATTCCGCCACCTGGGCAGGTGTCGTGAAGCAGGCGTTTATCGCTCGCCCATCATAGTGTCAACGGCGATTTTACGGGTGTAGTGGAATTGCCTTATCGTCTTGTCCAAACCGCGCGAGAGCGGTAGGAAAGTGAGCGAATGCGCATAGCCCCGGAGGCCGAAATGTCAAAGCTAGTCACCATCTACGGCGGATCAGGGTTCGTGGGCCGCTATATCGCGCGGCGCATGGCGCAGGCCGGTTGGCGGGTGCGTGTCGCGGTGCGACGTCCCAACGAGGCGATTCATGTCAAACCCTATGGCGTCGTCGGTCAAGTTGAGCCGGTGTTCTGCAACATCCGCGACGATGCCAGCGTACGGGCCGTAATGCAGGGTGCCGATGCGGTGGTGAACTGCGTGGGCACCTTTGATCGCAAGGGCAAGAACAGCTTTGACGCGATCCAAGCCGAAGGTGCAACGCGGGTTGCGCGGATGGCGGCGGAGGTGGGCGTGGCGCATTTGGTGCATATATCCGCGATTGGTGCGGATGCAGAGTCGGATGGCGCCTATGCCCGGTCCAAGGCAGCAGGGGAGGCTGGGATTCTCAAGCATTTTCCGGGAGCTGTGATCTTGCGGCCATCGGTGATCTTTGGGCCGGAGGATCAGTTCTTCAACCGATTTGCCGCAATGACGCGGTTTGGCCCGGTGTTGCCCGTGGTCGGGGCCGAGACGCGGTTTCAACCAGTTTACGTGGATGACGTGGCGCAAGCCGCGGTCATGGGTGCAATGGGACAGGCTGCGCCGGGCATTTACGAATTGGGTGGGCCAGAGGTGGCTAGCTTTCGTACTCTGATGCAGCAAATGCTCGGGGTGATCCGCAGATCTCGTTTGATTGTGAATATCCCGTTTGGGGTGGCTGCGATCTTGGCAGGGGCAATGGAACTGGTGCAGACCGTGACACTTGGGTTGATTCCGCCGCAGATCACGCGCGATCAGGTCCGCAGCCTGCGTGTTGACAATGTGGTGTCTGAGCAGGCCAAGGGCTTTGATTCTCTTGGAATTTCCCCGATGGCTTTGGGGGCTGTTCTGCCCGATTATCTGTGGCGGTTCCGTCCTGCCGGCCAGTATTCCGCGATCAAGGAATCGGCCAAGAACCTGCGCGCGCGCTAGGTGTCAGGTATAAGCGATCGTCAGTAGGGTCACGCCAAGGATCAAACGGTAGACCACGTAAGGCGTAAAGCTCAGGCTGCGGAGCAGACGCATCATTAGGCTGAGGGCCAGCAATGCCGCCACAAAGGCGAAGGCGGCGGCAATAGCGCCATCACGCAAGAGCCCAAGATCAGCTTGCATAGCGACCTCACCACCCAAAAGAACGCCACTGGCGATGATTGTAGGCACTGACATGAGCATCGAGATGCGGGCGGCATCTTGGCGCGCGTATCCCATAAACCGCGCGCCGGTGATGGTGATACCAGAGCGGGATGTGCCCGGAATGAGCGCGATTGCTTGCCACAATCCCAAGACGATAGCATCCCGCATGTTCCAGTTTTCGCTCGCTTTTTCGACTTTTCCGGTTTGATCGGCCCAATAGAGTAATCCCCCGAAGATCAACGTTGTCCAGCCAATCACGGCGATTGAGCGGAGCGCCTCATCAAGCCCTGAGAGTTTCAGCAGGAGTCCGCAGACCATAACCGGAACCGAGGACACGATCAAAAGGAGTGCCAGGCGGGCACCCGGCGTGTCGGCGCGGCCAGAGATGAGGCGCGGGAGCCCCAGGACAGCGCCGCGCAAATCAGACCAGAAATAGATCATGACGGCAAAGAGTGTGCCTACATGCACGGCAACATCAATGACCAACCCTTGGTCCGGAATGCCCAACAGATTCGGCAAGAGGATCAGATGACCAGATGAGGAGATCGGCAGAAACTCGGTGATCCCCTGCACGATGGCGACAAGGAAAATATGGAAAAGTGCCATCGGGACTGCCTTATGCTCGTTTTTGTAATCCTATAAACCATTGTGTTTCAAAGGCAAACTTGATTGTAGGTCCGAATCGGAATTAAAATATGAAGATTTTACTAAGTGTCAGTGCTGTCCAGCATATACTAATTCATAATAGGTCATAGTTTGTGACTTTTAATTACAAAACGACTGGGGTAAACCTTCGCGTAAGAACGTGACTCGGGAGGATAAGCCGTGGCGAAGCAACCTATGCTGAAATTCGTGACCGTCGAACGGGACATGCCCGAGAAGCGTGGCGCGGAGGCGCGGCGGCAGGATTTCCATGAGATCTATGCGGAATTTGCCGATGCGAAGGCCAAGGAGCAGTCGGGGCGGTGCAGTCAGTGTGGTGTGCCCTATTGCCAGAGCCATTGCCCCCTGCACAACAATATCCCCGACTGGTTGCGGCTGACGGCCGAAGGTCGCCTAAAAGAAGCCTATGAAATCAGCCAGTTGACCAATACCTTTCCTGAGATTTGTGGGCGGATTTGTCCGCAGGACCGACTGTGCGAGGGCAATTGCGTGATCGAGCAATCGGGTCACGGCACTGTCACAATCGGCGCTGTTGAGAAGTATATCACCGATACAGCCTGGGACGAGGGTTGGGTCGAGGTGATCAAGCCGAGCGTAGAACGTGTTGAATCCGTTGGGATAATTGGTGCTGGTCCTGGTGGTCTTGCCGCTGCGGATGTGCTGCGGCGGGCTGGGATACAGGTCACGGTTTATGACCGCTATGACCGCGGCGGCGGGTTGATGACCTATGGCATTCCCGGTTTCAAGCTGGAGAAAGATGTGGTGATGCGCCGCGTCGATCAATTGGAGCAGGGTGGGGTCAAATTCGTGCTCAATTGCAACGTGGGTGTGGACCTCAGCTTTGACGAAATTCGCAGCAAACACAACGCGTTACTGATCGCCACCGGGGTTTACAAAAGCCGCGATCTGGAGGGACCGGGCGCGGGGGCAAAGGGGATCGTTCGGGCGATTGATTATTTGACGGCGAGCAATCGTGTGTGCTTTGGCGATGCTGTGCCGGAGTATGAAAGCGGCGAGTTGAATGCGGATGGCAAACGAGTTGTTGTGGTTGGCGGTGGCGACACCGCTATGGATTGTGTTCGCACCGCGATCCGGCAGGGTGCGACATCGGTCACCTGCCTCTACCGTCGGGACCGCGAAAACATGCCCGGCAGTCAGCGTGAAGTGGCCAATGCCGAGGAAGAAGGCGTTAAGTTTGAATGGCTTAGTGCGCCGGTTGGCTTTGTGGGTGATCCGATCTCGGCGGTGAAGGTGCAGAAAATGCGCCTAGGTGCGCCGGATGCCACCGGGCGGCAAAGCCCGGAACCGATTGAGGGCGCTATTGAGAATGCACCTGCCGATCTGGTGATTAAGGCACTCGGGTTTGAACCAGAAGACCTGCCAAGTCTCTGGAATCAAAAGGAATTGGAGGTCACTCGCTGGGGGACGATCAAGGCCGAGTTCACCACCGGGCAGACTGCGATGGAGGGGGTTTATGCCGTGGGCGACATCGTGCGCGGTGCGAGCCTCGTGGTTTGGGCGATCCGGGACGGGCGCGATTCCGCAGCGGCAATTCTTGACTATCTGAGCACCGCACAGGCCGTCGCGGCAGAGTGAGTTTGCGGGCCAACCGTACGTTTGTGCGGTGAAAACGTACGGGTCGCTGTCGGAGACAGGGCACGGCAAAAGAGCAGCGGAACTTTCCGCATGACAGGACAACAATCCTGACCCACCGGGTAAAGGAAGGGTTAAGACCGATGACAGGAAAAATGACCGGACATTGCCTGTGCGGCGCTGTGACGCTCACGGCCCTGTCGCATGCCGGGGCGGTGAGCGCCTGTCATTGTTCCATGTGCCGCCGCTGGAGCGGCGCGGCGATGTGGGTTCTGGAGGTGCCGGTGGACTCGGTCGAGGTGGCGGGGCCGGTGGAGCGCTATCGCTCATCGTCTTTTGCCGAACGGGCTTGGTGCGGCGCTTGCGGAACGCAACTCTGGATCAAGAACGATGACGGGCCATACGAATTTATGCCGGGGCTGTTTGATGAGGCGCGCGCGCTTCCGCTCTCGCATGAGCTCTACGTTGACCAAGCATTTACCAGCGTCACGCTGGCGGGCGGGCACAGGCGCGTGACGCGGGCAGAGTACGAGGCGTCAGAGCGCGCCGTGCCGGATCAGTCGTGATAAAGAATAAAACGGATGCGCCGCGGCGCAGGATGAGGAGTGATTGCGATGTCAAACTTCGATAGCAACTGGGCCGCCGAAGAAGAGGCCAAGCGCGACTGGATGGCCGAGAACGGGATGTATGCGCATGAAGAGGAGCATTCCTCTTGCGGTGTTGGTCTTGTGGTGTCGATTGATGGTCAACCGTCGCGCCGCGTGGTCGAGGCAGGGATCAACGCGCTCAAGGCGATCTGGCACCGGGGCGCTGTGGATGCCGATGGCAAGACCGGCGATGGCGCGGGCATTCATCTGCAAATCCCGGTGTCGTTCTTTTACGATCAGATCCGCCGTACCGGGCATGAGCCCAACGAGAGCCGCCTGGTTGCTGTCGGTCAGGTGTTCTTGCCGCGCACCAATTTCGGCGCGCAGGAACAGTGCCGGACCATCGTGGAAACCGAAGTGCTCCGCATGGGTCATACGATCTATGGCTGGCGGCATGTGCCGGTGGATATCACCTGTCTGGGGGACAAGGCCAATGCGACGCGCCCTGAGATCGAGCAGATCCTGATTTCCAACGCCAAGACAATTGGGGAAGAGGAATTCGAGCGCGAGCTTTATGTGATCCGCCGCCGGATCGAAAAGGCAGTGCAGGCCGCCGGGATCATGGGATTCTACATGGCCAGCCTGAGCTGCCGCAGCATCATCTACAAGGGGATGATGCTGGCCGAGCAGGTGGCGGTGTTCTATCCGGATCTGATGGACGAGCGGTTCAAGAGCGCCTTTGCGATCTATCACCAGCGCTATTCGACCAATACATTCCCGCAATGGTGGTTGGCGCAGCCGTTCCGCATGTTGGCGCATAACGGTGAGATCAACACGCTCAAGGGCAATACCAACTGGATGAAAAGCCATGAGATTCGCATGGCAAGCGGGGCCTTTGGCGATCTGGCCGAGGATATCAAGCCGATCATCCCGCAGGGATCAAGCGACAGTGCAGCCCTGGATGCGGTGTTCGAGGTGCTGGTGCGCGCCGGACGGTCTGCGCCTATGGCCAAGACCATGCTGGTGCCCGAGTCCTGGTCCAAACAGGCCGAGGAGCTGCCGCAGTCCTGGCGGGATATGTATTCCTATTGCAATTCGGTGATGGAGCCTTGGGACGGTCCGGCTGCGCTTGCGATGACCGATGGTCGTTGGGTTTGCGCCGGGCTTGACCGCAACGGGCTGCGCCCGATGCGCTATGTGGTGACGGGTGACGGTCTGGTGATTGCCGGGTCTGAGGCCGGAATGGTGCCAATCGACGAACGCACGGTCAAGGAAAAGGGTGCGCTTGGGCCGGGGCAGATGCTTGCCGTGGATATGGCCGAGGGCAAGCTCTATCACGATTCAGAGATCAAGAACCGGCTGGCCAATGCGCAGCCGTTCGGCGACTGGGTCGGCAAGATCAACGAGCTGGATGAGGCGCTGGCGGTGGTGAGCGAAGCGCCGATCTATTCCGGGGCGGAGCTGCGCAAGCGGCAGATCGCGGCAGGCTATAGTATCGAAGAACTGGAGCAAATTCTGGCTCCAATGGCCGAGGATGGCAAAGAAGCGGTGGCGAGCATGGGCGACGACACGCCGAGCGCCGTGCTGTCCAAGCAATATCGCCCTCTGAGCCATTTCTTTCGGCAGAATTTCAGTCAGGTGACAAACCCGCCGATTGACTCCTTGCGCGAATACCGGGTGATGAGCCTCAAGACGCGGTTTGGCAATCTCAAGAACGTGCTGGACGAGTCGAGCGCGCAGACCGAGATTCTGGTGCTGGAAAGCCCGTTCGTGGGCAATGCCCAATGGGCGGAGATGATCAAGCAGTTCAATGCCGATGTGACCGAGATCGACTGCACCTTTGCGCCGGGCAGGAATGCCCTGCAGGACGGGCTGGAGCGTATTCGGGCCGAGGCAGAGGATGCCATCCGTTCGGGCACCGGGCATCTGATCCTGACGGATCAGAACCAAGGTGAGAGCCGGGTTGGCATGCCGATGATTCTGGCGACGAGCGCGGTACACAGCCATCTGACACGCAAGGGATTGCGGACGTTTTCGAGCCTGAACGTGCGGTCGGCCGAATGTATCGACCCACATTACTTCGCGGTGCTGATCGGGGCCGGGGCGACGGTGGTCAATGCCTATCTGGCCGAGGACAGCATTGCCGACCGGATCGCACGCGGCCTGATCGACGGCAGCCTGACCGAGGCGGTGGCGCGGTATCGTGCGGCGATTGATCAGGGTCTCTTGAAGATCATGTCGAAGATGGGGATTTCGGTGATTTCCTCGTATCGCGGCGGTCTGAATTTCGAGGCGGTTGGCCTGAGCCGCGCCATGTGCGCGGAGTATTTCCCCGGTCTTACCAGCCGGATCAGCGGTATCGGCGTGTCTGGGATTCAAGCCAAGCTGGAAGAGGTGCACGGCCGCGCCTATGCTGGCGGACAGGATATTCTGCCGATCGGCGGGTTCTACAAGGCGCGGAAATCGGGCGAAACCCATGCTTGGGGTGCGCAGACGATGCATATCCTGCAAACCGCCTGCAACAAGGCGAGCTATGAGCTCTGGAAGCGGTATAGCGCCGCGATGCAGGCCAATCCGCCGATCCATCTGCGCGATCTGATGGCGATCAAGCCAATGGGCAAGGCGATCCCGATTGAAGAGGTCGAGAGTGTGACCGCGATCCGTAAGCGGTTTGTCACGCCGGGCATGTCGCTGGGGGCGCTGAGCCCCGAGGCGCATAAGACGCTGAACGTGGCGATGAACCGGATCGGGGCGCGCTCGGACAGTGGCGAGGGCGGTGAAGATCCGGCGCATTTCACGCCGGAGGCCAATGGCGACAACCCGTCGGCCAAGATCAAGCAGGTGGCGAGCGGTCGCTTTGGCGTGACGGCGGAATATCTCAACAATTGCGAGGAGTTGGAGATCAAGGTCGCCCAAGGGGCCAAGCCCGGTGAGGGCGGGCAGTTGCCGGGCATGAAAGTGACCAAGCTGATTGCGCGGCTGCGGCATTCGACCGAAGGCGTCATGCTGATCAGCCCGCCGCCGCATCACGATATCTACAGTATCGAGGATCTGGCGCAGCTCATCTATGACCTCAAGCAGATCAATCCCAACGTCAAGGTCTGCGTCAAGCTGGTGGCACAATCGGGCGTGGGCACGATTGCCGCCGGTGTGGCCAAGGCCAAGGCGGATGTGATCCTGATCTCGGGGCATAATGGCGGTACGGGCGCAAGTCCCGCGACCTCGATCAAATACGCGGGTCTGCCGTGGGAGATGGGGCTGACCGAGGCGCATCAGGTGCTGAGCATGAACAATCTGCGCGAGCGGATCACGCTGCGCACCGATGGCGGCCTGCGCACGGGTCGTGACATCGTCATGGCGGCGATGATGGGGGCCGAGGAATACGGCATCGGCACCGCCGCGCTGATCGCCATGGGCTGTATCATGGTGCGTCAGTGCCAGAGCAACACCTGCCCGGTTGGGGTCTGTACGCAGGACGATGCGCTGCGCGCCAAGTTTACCGGCAATGCCGAGAAGGTGGTGAACTTGATTACCTTTTACGCGCAGGAAGTGCGGGAGATTCTGGCCAGCATCGGCGCGCGCAGTCTGGATGACGTGATCGGGCGCGCGGATCTGTTGACTCAGGTCAGCCGTGGGTCGGCGCATCTCGACGATCTGGATCTCAACCCGATGCTGATTACCGTCGATGGGGCCAAGGATCAGCGTTATGATCGGTTGCGTCCGCGCAATGAGGTGCCCGATACCCTAGATGCGGAAATCGTGCGTGATGCACAGCGGTTCCTCAACGATGGCGAAAAGATGCAGTTGCATTATGCGGTGCAGAACACGCATCGGACCGTCGGAACGCGGGTGTCCAGCCATATCGTGCGCAAGTTTGGCATGCGCAACAGCCTGCAGCCGGATCACCTGACGGTGAAGCTGACGGGGAGTGCGGGGCAATCGCTGGGTGCCTTTGCCGCGCCGGGGCTGAAGATCGAAGTTTCGGGCGACGCCAATGATTACGTCGGCAAGGGTCTCTCGGGGGGGACTATCGTGGTGCGTCCGCCGATGGCAAGCCCGCTCGTGGCGTCGCAGAACACGATCATCGGCAATACCGTGCTCTATGGCGCGACCGATGGGTATCTCTTTGCCGCCGGGCGCGCAGGCGAGCGGTTTGCCGTGCGCAACTCGGGTGCGAAGGTGGTGATCGAGGGCTGTGGCAGCAACGGCTGTGAATACATGACCGGCGGTGTGGCGGTGATCCTGGGCGATATCGGGGCCAATTTCGGGGCCGGGATGACCGGTGGCATGGCCTATCTCTATGATCCGCAAGGTCGCGCGTCGGCCCTGGTCAATGGCGAGACATTGGTAAGTTGCGCCGTAACAGAGCCGCATTGGGAGGCCGAGTTGAAAGGGCTGATCGAGCGGCATGTGGCCGAGACCGGAAGCCGTTGTGGGCAGGATATTCTGCAATACTGGGATCAGGAGCGGGTAAATTTCATCCAGCTTTGCCCCAAGGAGATGCTCAACAAACTGAGCCATCCTTTGGGTATGGTGCCAGAGGCTATTCCGGCGGAATAGAGCCTGTTGCGGCCCGGTTTCTCTGGAAGAAATCGGGCCAGCACTGCCAAACGGGTTTTGCTGCGCGCGCGGTGTCGCTATAGCAGAGTCATGGCACGGGCGCGCAAATCAAGTGCTTCGCGAAGCACGGCACGACTGAACCCGACAGCATGGCTGTTGCGGTGGGCATGGCGTGTGGCCGTGGTGGCCGTCTTGATCGTGCTGGGCGTGATTGCCGTGCATCGGGAGATCGAGCCGCCCAAGACCTATTACATGGGACAGGAAGAGCGACGGTTGGGCACAATTGCGCGCGACTGGGTGCCGATGGCGCGGATAGCGCCTGTGATGGCGCGCTCTCTGGTGGCGGCGGAGGATGCCAACTTCTGCCAGCACTGGGGCTTTGACATGGCCGCGATTCGCACCGCGATTGCCGAAGGATCAGGGCGGGGTGCCTCGACCCTCAGCCAGCAGGTGATCAAGAATGTGTATCTCTGGCATGGGCGCAATTGGCTGCGCAAGGCGCTGGAGGCCAGCCTTACGCCGGTGGTCGAGACGGTCTGGTCCAAGCGGCGGATCATCGAGGTCTATCTCAACGTGGCGGAATTCGATGAGGGTGTGTTTGGCGTTGAGGCGGCGGCGCAGCATTATTTCGGCGTGAGCGCCCAAGACCTGAGCGCGGTTCAGGCCGCGCGGCTTGCGGCGGTCTTGCCCGATCCCAAGGGGCGATCCGCGTCAAAGCCATCGCAAGCCTTGCGCAACCGGGCGGCGGGAATTCTGGACGGGGCGGCGACGATTGACCGAGACGGGCGGGCCGCCTGTTTCGAGGATTGAAAATCGCGACCAAAGGGGGCATTGAGGGACAACCCCCAAGACCCAAGGTGTGATTTTCCATGGCCAAACTCTATCATGTTCCCCTGTCGCCCTATTGTCGCAAGGTGCGGCTGAGCCTGGCCGAAAAGCGGATCGAATGCGAGTTGGTCGAGGAGCGCTATTGGGAGCAGGACCCGGATTTCTTGCGTCGGAACCCGGCGGGCAAGGTGCCGGTGCTCAAGATCGACGGTAAGACCATGTCGGAGAGCGCGGCAATCTGTGAGTATCTCGAGGAGAAATATCCCGAACCGTCGTTGATGCCCAAGGGCACCGATGCGCGCTATGAGGTGCGGCGGCTGGTGGGGTGGTTTGACGACAAGTTTCACCGCGAAGTGACCAGCAAGCTGGTCTATGAGCGGGTCAACAAGAAGGTGATGAAGCTGGGCTTTCCCGACAGTCGCAATGTCAAGGATGGGGCGCGAGCGGTCAAATACCATCTGGATTACATGGCGTGGCTCCTGGATCATCGCCGGTGGTTGGCCGGAGATGTGATGACGCTGGCGGATTTTGCCGCTGCGGCGCATCTGAGCGCGCTGGATTACATCAGCGATGTGGATTGGACCCGCAGCGAGGCGGTCAAGGACTGGTATGCCAAGATCAAGTCGCGCCCAGCGTTCCGGGGGATTCTGGCGGATCAGGTGCCGGGATTCCCGCCGCCCCCGCATTATGCCGATCTGGATTTTTGATAAAGCATGTTGCTCAAAAGTGGGAACCGGTTTTGAGCTACTCGAACATGCGACATAACTCAGGGGCACTGCCCCTCTTGGCCTCCGGCCAATTCACCCCGGAGTATTTGCCGGCATGATGAAAGATGCGCTGAAACAGAGACTGGTTGCGCAGGCGCACGCCGAAGGGTTCGACGCCTGCCGGCTGTGTCGTCCGTCGGATGTGGGGCATGTGCCGGAACGGTTGGCGGCGTTTCTGGCGCGGGGCTATCACGGGCAGATGGGATGGCTCGCGGAGCGCAGGGAATGGCGCGGTGCGCCTGAGGTGCTCTGGCCCGAGGCGCGGACGGTGATCATGCTGGGCGAAAGCTATACGCCCGAGGGCGATCCGCTGGCGGGTCTGACGAGGCGGAATTGTGGCAATATCTCGGTTTATGCACGCAACAGAGACTATCACGACACGGTCAAGAAGCGATTGAAGCGGCTGGCGCGGTGGTTGATCGAGGCTGGCGGTGGGGAAGTGAAGGTGTTTGTGGACACGGCCCCCGTACCCGAAAAGCCGCTGGGACAGGCGGCGGGATTGGGATGGCAGGGCAAACACACCAATCTGGTGAGCCGCGAGTTGGGGAGTTGGTTCTTCCTTGGGTCGGTGTTCACGACCTTGGATTTAGAGACTGATCCGGCGGAAGTCGATCATTGTGGGTCTTGCCGCGCCTGTCTCGATATCTGTCCGACGGATGCCTTTCCCGCGCCCTATCAGTTGGACGCGCGGCGCTGCATTTCCTATCTGACGATCGAGCATAGGGGGCCGGTGGATGAGGATTTGCGCGCCGGTTTGGGCAATCGGATTTATGGCTGTGACGATTGTCTGGCGGTCTGTCCGTGGAACAAGTTTGCCGTTGCCGCGCGCGAGGTGAAGTATCATGCGCGCGATGATCTGGTGACGCCACGGCTGGCGGATCTGGCAACGCTGAACGATGCAGGGTTTCGCGAGACGTTTTCCGGCAGTCCGATCAAGCGGATCGGGCGCGACCGGTTTTTGCGCAACGTGCTCTATGCGATTGGCAATTCCGGCGATCCGGGGCTGCGCGGCGTGGCGCAGGCGCAGTGCGAGGATGCCGATGCGGCGGTGGCGGATGCGGCGCGCTGGGCCGTGCTGCGACTGGATCGTGACGCAAACGGGCTGGCATCGCGCGTGAAACCCGCTACACCCCTAGCCTGAGATACCAAGAGGGCAGGCAGATGGCGTTGTTGTTGGGCGTGGACACAGGCGGCACCTATACGGACGCCGTTCTGATCC
This sequence comes from Roseovarius sp. BRH_c41, assembly GCF_000961715.1. NCBI lineage: Bacteria > Pseudomonadati > Pseudomonadota > Alphaproteobacteria > Rhodobacterales > Roseobacteraceae > Roseovarius > Roseovarius sp. BRH_c41. Next base: position 132,096 of record NZ_LADY01000056.1, read on the forward strand.
GGGATGAGCGTGAGGTGATCGCGAGTGCCAAGGCGCTGACGACACGGGCTGATCTGGCGGTTGGTATCGGGGCTGCGGTCGAGGCCGTGCTGCGCGAGAGCGGGGCGGATGTGGGCGACATCGGTCTGGCCTCTTTGTCCACTACTTTGGCGACCAATGCACTGGTCGAAGGGCAAGGCGGGCGTGCGGGCCTTGTCTATATCGGGTTTCGGGCGGCGGATTTGCAGGCGCATGGGCTGGCCGAGGCGCTGGGTGGTGATCCGGCGCTTGTGCTGAGCGGTGGCCATAACCATGCCGGAGGCGAGGCGGTGCCGCTGGATAAAGACACGCTTTTGGCTTGGTTAGAGACTGGAACAGGAGCAGAGGCCTATGCGGTGGCCTCGCTCTTTGCCACCCGAAACCCGGCGCATGAATTGGCAGCGGCCGAGATGATCCGCGCGGTCACGGGACGGCCCGTGAGCCTGTCGCATCATCTGTCGGCCAAGCTGAACGGGCCGAAGCGGGCGCTGACGGCGCTGCTCAATGCGCGGCTGATCGGGATGATTGCGCGGCTCATCGACCGGGCTGAGGGCAAATTGCGCGAGTTGGGGATACACGCGCCGCTGATGGTGGTGCGGGGCGACGGTGCCTTGATCAGCGCGGATCAGGCGCGGGAACGGCCCATTGAGACGATCCTGAGCGGGCCTGCGGCAAGCATCGTGGGCGCGCGTTGGCTGACCGGGGCGGAGCATGCGCTGGTGTCGGATATTGGTGGGACGACGACCGATGTGGCGGTGCTGCGCGAGGGGCGACCAGCGATTGATCCCGAAGGCGCGCGGGTCGGCCCGTGGCGCACGATGGTCGAGGCGGTGGCGATGCGGACCTTTGGCCTAGGTGGCGACAGCGAAGTGCATGTGCGCGACGAGGGGCTGGAGGGGGGTGTGATCCTTGGGCCAAGGCGTGTCGTGCCGGTGAGCCTGATGGCGGCAGAGGCACGCGACGCGGTGCATGGTGTCCTGGAGGAACAGTTGCGCGCGGCGGCCCCCGGTGAGCATGACGCGCGATTCGTGCGCGCGGTGCCGGGGATCGAAGCGGGCGGGCTGGGCGAGCGGGAAGAGGCGCTGTTGGGCCGGATTGGGGACGATGTGCGCCCTGTTGGCAAAGTGCTCAAGACCCGGATGGATGGTGCGGCGCTGACGCGTCTGGTGCGCCGGGGGCTGGTGCAGGTTGCGGGTATCACGCCGTCGGATGCAAGCCATGTGCTGGGCGGATTGGACAGTTGGGACGCAGAGGCCGCGCGCATGGCGCTGGATCTGGTGGCGCGCAAGCGGACGGGGTCGGGCAACCGGCTGGCAGAGGGGCCGGAACATTTGGCGCGGATGATCGTGGATCGCCTCACGCATCAGACAAGTTTGGCCTTGTTAGAGACTGCTTTTTCCGAAGAAGAGATGGATTTTGGCCTCTCGCCTGCGGCGCTGGCAGAGCATGTGCTGATGCAAAAGGGTCTTGATGGGCATCGCGGTCTGGTGCGGATCGAGAGCGGGCTGGCGGTGCCGGTGATCGGGCTGGGCGCCTCGGCGGCGAGCTATTATGGCGCGGTGGGCGACCGGTTGGGCTGCGACATGATCCTGCCCGCGCATGGGGGCGTCGCCAATGCGATTGGCGCGGTGGTGGGCCGGGTCACGATCCGGCGGGGCGGCACCGTGACATCGCCGTCCGAGGGAAAATTCCGCGTGCATCTGGAGAGCGGGCCGCGGGATTATGCCGCGTCCGAGGCGGCGATGGCGGCGCTCGAGGCGGTTTTGCGCGCCGAGGCGCAGGCCGAGGCCGAAGCGGCGGGGGCGGTGGATATTCATGTGACAGCGCGGCGCGCCGTGAAAGAGGCGCAGGCCGAGGCGAGGCGGGTATTTTTGGAGGCCGAAATCGTGGTAGAGGCGAGTGGACGGCCAAGAATTGCCGTTTGAAGCGTGGGGGCGCGGCCCCCGTCGCCCGATGGGCGATTCCCCCGGAGTATTTCGGGAACAGTGAAAGGGAGGGCGACATGACAGCGGCGGATCGGTTTGACGCGGATATGGCGGAGCGGCTGGACGGCCTGCGCGCCGAAGGGCTGTATAAGAGTGAGCGGGTGATTGCCTCGATGCAGGCGGGCGAGGTAACGCTGGCGGATGGGCGCGCCGTGGTGAACCTCTGCGCCAACAACTATCTCGGGCTGGCGGATAACCCGGAGATTATCGCGGCGGCGCATGGCGCGCTGGATCGCTATGGGTTCGGCATGGCGAGCGTGCGGTTTATATGCGGGACGCAGCAAGAGCATAAAGAGCTGGAGGCGCGGATTGCCGGGTTTCTGGGGAAAGAGGATGCGATCCTCTATGCGGCGGCCTTTGATGCCAATACCGGTTTGTTCGAGACGATTTTGGGGCCTGAGGATGCGATCATCTCTGATGCGCTCAATCATGCGAGCATCATCGACGGCGTCCGGCTCTGCAAGGCGGAGCGCTATCGCTATGCCAATCGCGACATGGCTGATCTGGAGCGGTGTTTGCGTGAGGCGCGGGGCGCGCGCCATCGGTTGATCGCCACGGATGGCGTGTTTTCGATGGATGGGTATTACGCGCCCTTGGATGAGATTTGCGATCTGGCCGCGCGCTATGATGCGATGGTGATGGTGGATGACTGCCATGCCACCGGGTTTGTCGGCGAGACCGGGCGCGGCACGCCGGAGCGGTTCGGGGTGATGGACCGGGTGGATATCCTGACCGGCACGCTGGGCAAGGCGCTGGGCGGGGCCTCGGGCGGCTATACGGCGGCGAGTGCGCAGGTGGTGGATTGGCTGCGGCAACGCTCGCGCCCCTATCTTTTCTCCAACACGCTGGCGCCGGTGATTGCGGGTGCCTCGCTCAAGGTCTTTGACATGCTGGAGGAGGGCGCGGAGCGGCGCGCGCGGCTTTGGGAGAATGCCGGGTATTTCCGGGAGCGGATGGGCGCACTGGGCTTTGAATTGCTGCCCGGAGAGCATGCGATCATTCCGGTCATGTTGCGCGATCCGAAACTGGCGCAGGAGATGGCGGCGCGGTTGAATGCACGGGGCGTTTATGTGACCGCCTTCAGTTTTCCGGTGGTGCCCAAGGGGCAGGATCGCATTCGCACGCAAATGAGTGCCGGGCTTAGCCGCGGGATGCTGGACCGGGCGATTGACGCCTTTGCGGTCGTGGGCCGCGAATTGGGAGTGATCTGATGCAGAACGAGATGAAGGCGCTGGTCAAGGCCAAGGCGGAGCCGGGGCTGTGGATGGAGTATGTGCCGGTGCCCGAGGTGGGGCCATCGGATGTGCTGATCAAGGTGCGCAAATCGGCGATTTGCGGCACTGATGTGCATATCTGGAAATGGGATGAGTTCAGCGCGAAAACGGTGCCGGTGCCGATGGTGGTGGGGCATGAGTTTGTCGGTGAGATCGTCGATACCGGCGCGGCGGCGGTGAAATACCGGATCGGGCAACGGGTCAGCGGCGAAGGGCATATCGTCTGCGGCACCTGTCGGAACTGTCGCGCGGGTCGTGGGCATCTGTGCCGGAATACACGCGGGGTGGGCGTGCATCGGCCGGGGAGTTTCGCCGAGTATCTGTGCATTCCGGAGAGCAATGTGGTGCCGATTCCAGAGGATATTCCCGACGAGATCGCGGCGATTTTTGACCCCTTTGGCAATGCTGTGCATACCGCGCTGAGTTTCGATCTGGTGGGCGAGGATGTGCTGGTCACGGGGGCAGGACCGATTGGCATCATGGGGGCGCTGGTCGCGCAGAAGGCGGGCGCGCGCAAGGTGGTGATCACCGATATCAACCCTTACCGCCTTGAACTGGCGCGGCGGATGGGGGTGCAGCACGTGGTCGATGTGGGCCGCGAGCAGCTGCGCGATGTGATGGCCGAGATCGGCATGACCGAAGGCTTTGACGTGGGGCTGGAAATGTCAGGCGCGGCCCCTGCGATGCAGCAGATGATTGCGCGGATGAACAATGGCGGTAAGCTGGCGCTCTTGGGCATTGCGCCCACGGAATTTGCGGTGGATTGGAACGCGGTGATCTTTAAGATGCTGCATATCAAGGGGATCTATGGCCGCGAGATGTTTGAGACCTGGTACAAGATGATCGCGTTGGTGCAATCGGGGCTGGATGTGTCGGGCCTCATCACCCACCGGATCGGGATCGACGATTTCGAGCAAGGATTTGCCGCGATGATTTCGGGCAATTCGGGCAAGGTGGTGATGGACTGGTGAGGGCCGGATTACCTTCAATTTTAGGCAAATAGATCGGGGGCGTTAGGCCGCGTTTCATAGTCTCTGACCCAAGGTGCCGCAAAGGAGCGGCGTGGCATGGTCAAGACTTTTGAGGGCCTCGATAACGAATTCGCGGTGGCGACGGGCGGCAATGTCAACACTGGGCCGGGGATATCAACCTTTGATTATCCGCCCGATGGCACATTCGATCTGCTTGTCACCTCGCATGAGGGCGACACAAATCCCAACCTCTTTCAGATCGGAGAGAGCTATACGGTCAGTTGGACTGGAAATGGCGGTGGCGGCCTGTTGGAGGATGCCGTCGTGGTGCGCAGCGATCTGGCACCGAATGGCGGTGGGATCGTGGTGTTCGAGGGGCTCGATCAGAATGGCGACCTGGCGCAGGTGGTCTGGTCGCCGGGTTTCGATCTGGAGAGTTGGTATTGGGCGAATTTCAACCATGGGGCCTCGCCAGGGTTTTACACGACGGATCGGACTGCGAGTTATACGCATCAGTTCGTCTGCTTTGCGGCGGGCACGGGGATTGCCACACCAAAGGGCGCGCGGCGGGTCGAGACGCTGGAACCGGGTGACAGGGTCGAGACGCGGGATCATGGGGTGCAGCGGGTGCTCTGGGTCGGGCGGCGCGTGGTGCGGGGCATTGGGGCGGATGCGCCGGTGCGGTTCGCGCCGGGGAGCATTGGCAATCGCGACATGCTGCTGCTCTCGCCGCAGCATCGGGTGATGATCCGCTCGCCCATGGCGGAGCTGCTCTTTGGCGCGCATGAGGTGCTGGTGCCCGCCAAGGCGATGATCGACGGGCGGGCGATCCGCGCGGCGCCTGTTGCGCGCGTGACCTATGTGCATCTGCTCTTGGAGCGGCACGCGCTCCTCGACGCGGCGGGCGGCGCGCCGTGTGAGAGCCTGTTTCCGGGGGATGTTGCCATGGGGCTATTGCGGGCCGAGTTGCCGGAGGGATTGCCGCGCTACCGCGCGGCGCGCCTGATGCTGACCTATCGCGAAGCCCGCTGCGTGGTGGGCGCGCGGATGCCGGTGGCGCGGATGGCGATGCTATAGGCGCCTTTAGATCGGCAGGGCCGTGGTCTTGAATACGGTGCGCAGCGCAAAGCTCGACTGCATCTTGGCCACACCGGGCAGACGGGTTAGGTATTGGCGATGGATGCGGGCGAAATCCTCGGTATCCTCGGCCACGACCTTGAGGATATAGTCGGCGGTGCCGGCGGTGAGGTGGCATTCGAGCACGTCGGGGACGCGCGAGACTGCCTTTTCAAAGGCATCCAGCACGTCGTCGGCCTGTGTGGTCAGGGTAATTTCAACAAAGATGGTGGCGGGCACGCCCATCTTGCGGGGGTCAAGCAGGGCGACATAGCCCTTGATATAGCCGTCGGATTCGAGGCGCTGCACGCGTCTGTGACAGGCGGAGGCGGACAGATTGACCTCTTCGGCGAGGTCTGCGTTGGAAATGCGCCCGCGTCGCTGAAGCACGTTCAACAAGCGACGATCTGTCGGATCAAGGGACATTGACGCAATACCTTTTCAACCAAGCACGATTATCTCGAAGGATATTCACAAAATATCGTAAAAGGCGAGCGATTTTTCAATCCCATTGCGCGCGATCCGGTGCAGGATTCGCCCAAAATCAAACAGGGAGAAGCATAACATGAGAATCGGTTGCCCAACAGAAATCAAGCCGCAGGAATTTCGCGTGGGCGTCACGCCCATTGCTGCACAAGAGGCCGTGAGCCACGGCCATGAGGTTCTGATCCAATCCGGGGCCGGACTGGGCGCCGGGTTTGACGACGCGGCCTATCAGGCGGCGGGGGCCAAGATCGTCGGCACCGCCAAGGAAATTTTCGCGCAGGCGGATATGGTGGTGAAGGTCAAGGAACCGCAGGCCGGCGAGCGCAAGATGCTGCGCGCGGGGCAGGTTCTGTTCACCTATCTGCATCTGGCACCGGACCCCGAACAGACCAAGGACTTGCTGGCCTCTGGCGCGACCTGCATTGCCTATGAAACGGTGACGGATCGCGCGGGCGGTCTGCCGCTGCTGGCGCCGATGTCAGAGGTCGCCGGGCGTTTGGCCCCGCAAGTGGGCGCATGGACGCTGCAAAAGGCCAATGGCGGGCGCGGTGTGCTGATGGGCGGCGTGCCCGGTGTGGGCCCGGCGCGGGTGATCGTGATCGGCGGCGGTGTCGTGGGCACGCATGCGGCCAAGATCGCCGCTGGCATGGGCGCGGATGTGACCGTGCTCGATCGTTCCTTGCCGCGTCTGCGCTATCTCGATGACGTGTTTGGCGGCACGTTCAAGACCGGCTATTCCTCGGCCGGGTTGCTGGAAGAGTTGCTGCCGCTGGCGGATATGGTGATTGGCGCTGTGCTGATCCCCGGAGCCGCCGCCCCCAAGCTGGTGCGGCGCGATCAGTTTCCGATGATGAAGCCGGGCGCGGTGCTGGTGGATGTGGCGATTGACCAAGGCGGATGCTTTGAGACCTCGCGCGCCACGACGCACCAAGACCCCATCTATGAGATCGACGGGATCATGCATTACTGTGTGGCGAATATGCCGGGGGCCGTGGCGCGCACCTCGACGCTGGCGCTGGGCAATGCAACGATGCCCTTCATGCTGGCGCTGGCCGACAAGGGCTGGAAACAGGCCTGTGCCGATGATGCGCATTTGCTCAACGGTCTGAATGTGCATGCCGGGCAACTGACCTATGCCGCCGTGGGCGAGGCGCTGGGGATTGCGACGGTTGACCCTAAATCCTTGATCTGAAGGACTGCGCCCCCGGTCTGAACAGGGCCGGGGGCGTTTTCTGACAAGGTGGGGTCGCAAATGATGCTGGACCGCCTGCCCCCTCTCGACTAGCGTCATTGAAAACGCCAACAGGGGGCGACTATGGCCATGTTCATCCTGCGTCGCGTCGGGGTCATGATCCTGACGGCGCTCTGCCTGACGTTTATCGTTTTCTTTCTGACCAACCTCTATCCCAATCTGGAAAAGCTCGCCAAGACGCAGGGCGATTTCCGCATGAGCGATGAGGAGGTGGCGAGCTATCTGGGCCGCAATGGGTATTTGCAGCCCATGGCCGTGAAATACGGGCAATGGTTGGGTGTGGTGCCGGGGTTCGTGATCGAGGATCGCGACGGGGTGACACGCGGGCAGTGTATCGAAGCCGGGACAGCCGCCGAAGATGCCCAGCGATTCTGTGGTATCCTTCAGGGGGATTGGGGCTATTCCACCGTGTTTCGGGAGGATGTCGGCAAGATCCTGAACGACAAGCTGGCGCTGACCGGAAAGCTCATGTTCTGGGTGATGGTGCTGATGGTGCCGTCTGCGCTCATCCTCGGGATTTTGGCGGGGATGCGCGAGGGGTCGCGCACCGACCGGACGCTGTCGACGATTGCCATCACCACGACCGCGACGCCGGAATATGTGTCGGGCGTGCTCTTTATCGCGGTGTTTGCCAGCACGGCCGTGGGCCTCAAATGGTTCAAGGGCACGGCAACGGCGGCGATGGATGGGGCGAATTTCGAGAATTTCTTTTTGCCGGTGCTGACCATCGCGCTCTATGGCATGGGGTATATCGCACGGATGACGCGGGCGAGCATGGCCGAGGTGATGACCGCACAATATATCCGTACGGCCCGCCTCAAGGGCGTGAGTTTTCCCAATGTGGTGATGAAACATGCGCTGCGGAATGCGTTGATTGCGCCATTTACCGTCATCATGCTGCAATTTCCCTGGCTTTTGAACGGCGTTGTCATCGTCGAGACGCTGTTCAACTACAAGGGCTTTGGCTGGACGCTGGTGCAGGCGGCCGGGAACAATGACATAGAATTGCTGCTGGGGGTTTCGGTGATCTCTGTGGTGGTCGTTCTGGTGACGCAACTGATCTCGGATATCGGGTACGTCTATCTCAATCCGCGCATCAGCGTTCGCTAAGGGAGGTATCGGGGCCATGGACGCACTGAGCTGGAGCGACATCATCCTGCGCATGCTGGAGCAGTTCACGCCAGTCTGGATCGCATTGATCGTGACCTTTGTCCTTTCATTCTCGTTCAAGCGGCATCTGGGCCTTTATGGCAAGCTGTTTGACAGCCCGATTGGGATGGTGGGCTATGCGATGGTGATGTTCTGGGTGTTCACCGGGGTTTTCGGCGGTGGCTTCGACATGATCGTGACGCATGACGTTCTGGCGCAATCCGCTCCGATGAAGAACAAGGGGCCGGGCACGGCCTTTACTCAGTTGATGGGCACGCCGGACCCGAATGCCTATCCCTATTACCTGCTGGGCGGGGATAACCTTGGGCGGGATGTGTTCAGCCGGATGGTGGTCGGCGCATGGGAGGTGATCAAGATTGCCCCCTTTGCCAGCCTCTTTGCCTTTATGGTCGGGATCACGCTGGGGCTGCCTGCGGGCTATTACGGCGGCAAGCTGGATACGTTCCTGTCGTTTCTGGCCAATCTGATCCTCGCCTTTCCGGTGATCCTGCTGTTTTATCTGCTGGTCACGCCCGAGATCGTTCTGACGGGGATTCCTGTCTATATGGCGGCGGTGCTGTTTCTCTTTCCCATCGTGTTTCTGGTGCTGCTCTGGAACTCGCGCTATCACACGCAGCCGTCGCGGCGGAATGTCTATGTGGGGATCACGCTGGTGATCGGTCTCTGGCTTTATCTCGGGATTGCCTGGGATGCCGACCCGCTGGGACTGGTCAGTTTTCCGCCCAATCTGCTGGTGGTGTTCGTGGCGGTTGTGTTCGTCAATTCGCCAACGGTGTTCCGGATCGTGCGCGGTCTGACCATGGACATCAAGACGCGCGACTATGTGGCCGCGGCACAGACGCGGGGTGAGCGGCCGTGGTATATCATGCTCTGGGAAATCCTGCCCAATGCGCGCGGGCCGCTCTTGGTCGATTTCTGCCTGCGGATTGGCTATACGACGATCCTTTTGGGCACATTGGGGTTCTTTGGTCTGGGCCTCAGCCCCGAGAGCCCGGATTGGGGCAGCACCATCAATGACGGGCGCAAATTGCTGACGATGTATCTACATCCCGCTCTGCCGCCGGCCTTTGCGCTGTTGTCTTTGGTTCTGGGGCTCAACCTTTTGGCGGATGGGCTGCGCGAAGAAAGCCTGCGCGATTGACGAGTCGAAGATGAGTATTTGAAGAACGATGAAAGAGGGCGGCAGCGCCCCGGTGACAAGGGAGATGGACATGGCCAAGCTGGACTATGACGGGCCGATCCTCGAGATCGAGAACCTGTCGATTTCCTTTTTCACCCGGCTGCGGGAGATCCCGGCGGTGATGGATTTCTCGGTCACGGTGCAACCCGGCGAGGCGGTGGGCCTTGTGGGCGAATCCGGCTGTGGCAAATCCACGGTGGCGTTGGGCGTGATGCGCGATCTGGGCGTGAATGGTCGCATCGTGGGCGGAACGGTGCGGTTCAAGGGCCGCGATCTGGGCGATATGAGTGCCGCCGAATTGCGCGACATTCGCGGCAACGAGATCGCGATGATCTATCAGGAGCCGATGGCGAGCCTGAACCCGGCCATGCGGATTGGCAAACAGCTGATCGAAGTGCCGATGATCCACGAGGGGATTTCCGAGGCTGAAGCCCTAGCGCGGGCGCTGGAGGTGGTGCGCGATGTGAAGCTGCCGGACCCTGAGCGGATCATGCGCAGCTATCCCCATCAGTTGAGCGGTGGGCAGCAACAGCGGATCGTGATTGCGATGGCGCTGATGTCCAAGCCGTCGCTGCTCATTCTGGATGAGCCGACGACCGCGCTTGATGTGACGGTCGAAGCGGCGGTGGTGGAGCTGGTCAAGGATCTGGGCAAGAAATACGGCACCTCGATGCTGTTCATCAGTCACAATCTGGGGCTTGTGCTGGAGACCTGCGACCGGATTTGCGTGATGTATTCCGGTGAGGCGGTCGAGACCGGCAGCATTCGGGACGTGTTCGACAAGATGCAGCATCCCTATACGCAGGCGCTGTTTCGGTCGATCCCCCTGCCCGGTGCGGATAAGAACACGCGGCCGTTGAAGGCCATTCCTGGAAATTTCCCATTGCCGCATGAGCGCCCGGACGGTTGCAACTTCGGGCCACGTTGCGATTATTTCAGGGCGGGGCTCTGCGACAAGTTTGACATTCCCATGGTTGGGATCGCGGGCGATGATCGCCACTTTACCCGCTGTTTGCGGATTGACGAGATTGATTGGCATGCGCCTATGGAGGCCATGGCGCAGCACGAGGCGACCGTGCCGGGCAAGGTCGTGCTCAAGATGGAGAACCTCAAGAAATACTATGAGGTGGCGGCCAATGCGCTCTTTGGCGGAAACAGCGGCAAAAAGGTGGTCAAGGCCAATGAGACGCTGAGTTTCGAGGCGCGCGAGAGCGAGACTCTGGCGATTGTGGGCGAGTCGGGCTGTGGTAAATCCACCTTTGCCAAGGTGCTGATGGGGTTGGAGACCGCGACCGAGGGGCAAATCCTGCTCGATAACCGCAATATCGAGCAGGTGCCGATCGAGAAGCGCGATACGCAGACGGTGGCCGATGTGCAGATGGTGTTTCAGAACCCGTTTGACACGCTCAACCCGTCGATGACGGTGGGCCGTCAGATCATCCGCGCTCTGGAGGTGTTTGGCATTGGCGACACGGATCAGGCGCGGCAGGACGAGATGCTGCGCCTGCTGGACCTGGTCAAGCTGCCGCGCGAGTTTGCCGAGCGTATGCCCCGGCAGTTGTCGGGCGGGCAAAAACAGCGGGTGGGCATTGCCCGCGCCTTTGCCGGGGGCGCGCGGATCGTGGTGGCTGACGAGCCGGTTTCGGCGCTGGATGTGAGCGTGCAGGCGGCGGTGACGGATCTCTTGATGGAGATTCAGCGCAAGCAGAAGACGACATTGTTGTTTATCAGCCATGACCTGAGCATCGTGCGCTATCTCAGCGACCGGGTGATGGTGATGTATCTGGGGCATGTGGTGGAACTGGGCACGACCGAACAGGTCTTTGCCCCGCCCTATCATCCCTATACCGAGGCGCTCTTGTCCGCCGTGCCGATTGCCGACACGCGGATCACCAAGAAACATATCGTGCTGGAAGGCGACGTGCCCTCGGCGATGAACCCGCCACCCGGCTGCCCGTTCCAGACGCGGTGCCGGTGGAAAGCGCAGGTGCCGGGGGGGCTCTGTGAGCGCGAGGTGCCCCCCGTGCGCGAATTGGTGCCGGGGCATCAGGTGAAGTGCCACCTGTCGCAAGAGATGTTCGACCGGATGGAGCCGGTGATCACCGTTGCGGCGGAGTGAGGGGGCGACTGCCTGTGCCGCCCCCGTTCGGATTACTGCCCCGCGATCATCTCGGACTGCTTGACGATCACCTCGGCCTGTTTGATCGAGGCGATGTCGACCAAGCGGCCCTTGTAGGTGGTAGCGCCTTCGCCGCGCGACTTGGCCTCTTCCATCGCAGCCAGAATTTCGCGGGCTTCTTGCACAGCGGCGTCGGAGGGCGTGAAAATCTCGTTGGCGATTGCAATCTGTTTGGGGTGGATGGCCCATTTTCCGACCATGCCAAGGGTGGCCGACCGGCGCGCCTGCGCGCGAAAACCCTCGTCATCCGAGAAATCGCCAAACGGGCCGTCCACCGGCAAGAGACCATGGGTGCGGCAGGCGGCGACGATAGCGGTCTGTGCCCAATGCCACGGGTCAGACCAATAGCGCTGGCCCTCGCGCAGCATATAGTAATCCTCTTGCGTACCGCCAATGCCGGTGGTCTGCATGCCCATTGAGGCGGCAAAATCGGCGGCGCCAAGGCTCATCGCCTGAAGTCGGGGCGAGGCGGCGGCGATGTCCTCGACATGGGCGATACCGGCAGCGGATTCGATGATGACCTCGAAGGAGATCCGCTTGGCGCGGCCCTTGGCGGCCTCGATGGCGGTGACGAGCGCATCAACGGCATAGATGTCCGCGCCGCAGCCGACCTTGGGGATCATGATCTGATCAAGCCGGTCGCCTGCCTGTTCCAAGAGGTCCACGACATCGCGATACCAGAAGGGGGAATCGAGGCTGTTGATGCGGACAGAGAGGTATTTCTTGCCCCAATCGACGGTATTGATCGCCTGAATGGTGTTCTGGCGGGCGATGCCCTTGTCGGTGAGCGCGACGGAATCTTCGAGGTCGATATTGATCACATCAGCGGCGCTGGCCGCCATTTTCTCGAAGAGTTTGGTGTTGGATCCGGGGCCGAAGAGCTGGCAGCGGTTGGGACGTGCGGGCGGGGTCGGTTGCAGGCGAAAGCTCATGGTCTGGCGGCTCCGTTCAATAAGGAAATTGCGGGATTGTCGCGTTTGTGGTTATGAAATTGCGCGGGGCTCTGCAAGGCAGATTTCCCCTGCGTCTTGCTTGGGCAGTGAATGCGCATCGTGAAGAAAATTCTATGAATATTATAAATATTCGAAGAAAGATGTGTAAATTGTGAATTTATCATGAAATCAAACAGCAAATCGCGGGCATTTCATAGGAACTTTCCAGTCAAACGCCATTGAGTGAGGACGCGCCATGATCGAGACCCCCTATCTATTGTTTCTGGGCGATGCGCCCGACATGCTGGCGGCGAAGGTCGCTATTGGCATCCGTGACTGGCGGCCCGAGAATGCCGTGGGTCAGTTACGTTTGCCCGGTTGCGGCGCCGATCTGGGTCTACCTGAGATGACGCTGACCGAGGCCAAGGCGGCCGGGGTCAAGACCGTGGTGATTGGTGTGGCCAACCGGGGCGGGGTGATCAGCCAGGAGTGGAAGAAGGTGCTGGTTGCGGCGTTGGAAGAGGGGTTCGATCTGGCGTCAGGCTTGCACAACCTCTTGCGCGAGGAGGCGGATTTGCGCGCGGTCGCTGAGGCAACGGGCCGCACCCTGCATGATGTGCGGGTGCCGTCGGTGAAATATCCCATCGCGGATGGCAAGAAGCGGACCGGCAAACGCTGTCTGGCGGTGGGCACGGATTGCTCTGTGGGCAAGATGTATACCGCCATGGCGATGGAGCGTGAGATGCACGCCAAGGGGATGAAGGCCACGTTCCGGGCGACCGGGCAGACGGGGATTCTGATCACCGGCGATGGCGTGCCTCTGGATGCGGTGATCGCGGATTTCATGGCCGGGTCGGTGGAATGGCTGACGCCGGATAACGACCCGGATCATTGGGATTTGATCGAAGGACAAGGCAGCCTGTTCCATGTGTCCTTTTCCGGGGTCACGATGGCGTTGATCCATGGCGGGCAACCTGACGCGCTGATCCTGAGCCACGAGCCGACACGGGTGCATATGCGCGGATTGCCCGAGTATACCCCGCCGACGCTGGAGGCGTTGCGCGACATGGTGCTGCCGATTGCACGGATCGCCAATCCGGCCTGTCAGGTTGTCGGGGTGTCGGTCAATACGCAGCACATGACCGAGGATGCGGCGCGTGCCTATCTGGCAAAGGTCGAGACGGAGATGGGAGTGCCTGCGACCGATCCCTACCGTTTTGGAGCCGAAAAGCTGGTGGCTGCTCTGGCGGCGATTTGAGTATTCTAGGCAAGATGAAAGGGGGCGCCTGTGCAGATTGATGTTACGCGGGATGTGTTCCGGCTGGCGCAGGTGTTTACCATCAGCCGGGGATCACGGACCGAGGCCAAGGTGTTGACCGTGCGGATCACCCAAGGCGGTGTGACCGGCTGGGGTGAATGCGTGCCCTATGCGCGCTATGATGAAACGCTGGAGAGCGTAACCGCGCAGATCGAAGGACTGCCAGCGGAATTAACGCGGGACGCGCTCTATGACTTGCTACCGGCTGGTGCGGCGCGGAATGCTGTGGATTGCGCGCTCTGGGATCTGGAGGCGAAGCGCGCGGGGCGTCGTGTTTGGGATCTGGCGGGGTTGCCTGTGCCGGGGCCAGAGATCACGGCCTATACGCTGTCGCTTGATACGCCAGAGGCGATGCAAGCACAGGCCGAGATACATGCGCATCGCCCGATGCTCAAGATCAAGCTGGGCACGCCGGATGACATGCCACGGCTCGAGGCGGTGCGGCGTGGCGCGCCGGAGGCAAAGATCATTATAGATGCCAATGAGGGGTGGAGCGCCGAGGTCTATGCCGATTTGGCACCGCATCTGGTGCGGCTTGGCGTGGCCTTGGTCGAACAACCGCTGCCCGCCGGGGATGACGCGGCGCTGATCGGGATGGCGCGCCCGGTGCCGGTCTGTGCCGATGAATCCTGCCATGATCGGGGCAGTTTGCCGGGATTGAAGGGCAAATATGACGTGGTCAATATCAAGCTGGACAAAACTGGCGGTCTGACCGAGGCGCTGGCCCTGCGGGAGGCCGCATTGACCGAGGGCTATGGGATCATGGTCGGCTGCATGGTCGGCAGCTCGCTTGCGATGGCGCCTGCGGTGCTTGTGGCACAGGGCGCGATGGTGACAGACCTTGACGGGCCGCTGCTTCTGGCCGAAGACCGCGAGGACGCTTTGATTTTCGATGCCGCAGGCGTACATCCGCCGCGGCCCGAGTTATGGGGATGAGACCATGCGCACTGTCTATGTAAACGGCGAGTATCTGCCGGAAACCGAGGCCACCGTTTCGATTTTCGACCGGGGGTTCCTGATGGCCGATGGCGTTTACGAGGTGACAAGCGTGCTGGGGGGCAAGCTGATTGATTTCGGCGGGCATCTGGCGCGGCTGGAACGGTCGCTGAGCGAGCTCGACATCAAGAAACCGGCGGCGTTTGGAGATCTGCTGGAAATCCACCGCGAATTGGTGCGGGCGAATGATATCGTCGATGGTCTGGTGTATCTTCAGGTCACGCGCGGCAGCGATGGCGACCGTGATTTCGTCTTTCCTGATGCAGAAACCACAGAGCCGACATTGGTGTTGTTCACCCAGTCCAAACCCGGTTTGGCGGCTAATCCGGTTGCCAAAAAAGGCATCAAGATCATCAGCATAGAGGATATTCGCTGGGGTAGGCGGGATATCAAGACGGTGCAGCTCTTGTATCCGTCGATGGGCAAGATGATGGCCAAGAAGGCCGGGTGTGATGACGCCTGGATGGTCGAGGACGGCCATGTGACCGAGGGCACCAGCAACAATGCCTATATCGTCAAAGGCA
Organism: Roseovarius sp. BRH_c41; assembly: GCF_000961715.1. NCBI lineage: Bacteria > Pseudomonadati > Pseudomonadota > Alphaproteobacteria > Rhodobacterales > Roseobacteraceae > Roseovarius > Roseovarius sp. BRH_c41. The sequence continues at coordinate 147,497 of NZ_LADY01000056.1, forward strand.
ACCGGATCATCACGCGGCAGTTGTCGAATGACATCCTGCACGGGATCACCCGTGCCGCCGTGCTGCGCTTTGCCCGTGAGGCGCAGATGGAGGTTGAGGAGCGCGCCTTTACGATTGATGAGGCCAAGGATGCCGATGAGGCGTTCGTGACTTCGGCGAGCGCGTTTGTCATGCCGGTGGTCGAGATTGACGGGGTCGCCCTTGGGGGCGGTGTGCCGGGCCGGGTTGCGGCGCGGTTGCGGGAAATTTATCTGGACGAGAGCCTGAAAGCGGCGGTCTGAGCCGCGCATTTCTGCACAGAATATGGGCGGAATCGGGGAATTGAGTGCGGGGGGCGTTGAGGCCATTCTAGGGGAAACCTGAGACTGGAGCCGCAAATGACCCCCGTTCACCCGCAAGCCCGCATCGGCCATGTGCATCTGAAAGTGGCCGATCTTGACCGCGCCATCGGATTCTACTCCGGTGTCCTAGGCTTTGAATTACAACAGAAATTTGGCACTCGAGCGGCGTTTCTGTCGGCTGGCGGCTATCACCATCACCTTGGCTTGAACACTTGGGAGAGCCTCGGCGGGAGGCCTGCGCCCAAGGGTCATACCGGCCTCTATCACACCGCGTTTCTCTATCCGGACCGGGCGCAGTTGGCGGATGCGCTGCGGCGGGTGATCAAGGCTGGGATTTCGATCGAGGGGGCGGCGGATCATGGGGTGAGTGAGGCGATTTATGTGAGTGATCCGGATGGGAATGGCGTGGAGCTTTACTGCGACCGCCCCGAATCCGAATGGCCGCGGGATGCCGCGGGTAATCTGGCGATGGGCAATGATCCCATTGATTTGAATGAACTTTTGTCGCATGCCCCGGCAGAGGGCTAGACGATCCGGCGCGCAGAGCCTAGGCTAGTCTCATCGCATCAGGAGAGGGCGCGCAGATGGCGACGGGCATAAATATTCGCACATATTTCAATGGCTTATGGCATGATGGCGACCCGGCGGTGATCCGGGCGGCGGATCATGGGGCATGGTTGGGCACTACGGTGTTTGACGGGGCACGATATGTTGATGGAATTGCCCCGGATATCGCTAAACATTGTAGTCGGGTGAATGCCTCGGCCAATGCATTGATGATCACGCCGACGGTTGACCCACAAGATATGGTAGAGATCATCTGGGAGGGGTTGAAGGCCTATCCCAAGGAGGCCGCGATCTATATCCGGCCGATGTATTGGGCGCTGGAGGGCGGCGATCTGGGAATTGTACCCAAGGAAGGCGCCACGGGGTTTGCCATCAGCCTTGAGGAAATCCCGATGCCACCGCAGGGATTCAGCACGACGCTGTGCCGGACCCGGTTTCGACGCCCGGTGCTGGAGGATGCGGTGGTCAATGCCAAGGCGGGTTGCCTCTATCCCAATAACGCACGGATGCTGAAAGAGGCGCGAAACAAGGGGTTTGGCAATGCTCTGGTGGCGGATGCGCTGGGCAATGTGGCCGAAACCGCGACCGCCAATGTCTTTGCTGTCAAGGATGGCGAGGTGTTCACGCCGATCCCCAATGGCACGTTTCTGGCGGGGATCACGCGGGCGCGGCATATCGAGAACATGCGTCGGGCGGGCATGCAGGTGCATGAGACCGTGATGACATTTGACGATTTCCACGCGGCGGATGAGGTGTTTCTGTCCGGGAACCTGATGAAAGTGACGCCGATTTCCGCCTTTGAGGACACTAAATATAGTATCGGCCCGGTAACGGAACGCGTGCGGGAATTATACTGGGATTGGGCGCATTCCGCCAACTGAGCCGGATGTGTACAGGCTGTACGTTTCGTACGCGCAGTCTGTACACAAGGTGAAGCTCTGATTTCTTTTCAGAGTCTCATCTCCGCCTGAGCGGGGATGAGACAGTGTTTTGAGGCCAGATTGCCCCCCTATCCAGATCAGAAATCGAGATTGGCGACGTTGAGGGCGTTTTCCTGGATGAACTCGCGGCGGGGTTCGACCACGTCACCCATCAGCTTGGTGAAGAGGTCGTCGGCCTCGGCCACGTCGTCGATTTTCACTTGCAAGAGGGTGCGCGCCTCGGGGTCGAGGGTGGTTTCCCAGAGCTGACCGGGGTTCATTTCGCCCAGACCCTTGTAGCGTTGCAGGCTGAGACCTTTTTCGCCCTCTTTCAGGATCGCATCGAGCAGGTCGAGTGGGCCAAAGATCGGCTGCACGCGGTCCTTGCGGATCAGGGTGGCGCGCTCGCGGTAAATCTCGCGCAGCGGGGTGGTCATCTGCGAGAGTTTGCGGGCCTCGCCGCCGCGCAGCACCGGGCCGTCGAGGGTGCGCATTTCCTCGACCCCGCGCACGGTGCGGGTGAGGCGGATGCCGTTGTCCTGCGTCGGGCGGCCTTGCCAGCCGCGCTCGTATTCATTCGAGATCATGTCGAGGCGCTGCGCGACGGTATCAGCCACGCCTTGCAGGTCGGCATCGACACGGCCCGCCAGAAACGCCTCGGCAATCGCCGCCTGTTCGAGAATGTGGCGGGGATAGTGGGTCGGGAACGCCTCCAGGATACGCTTGGCTTGCCGTGCCTCTTCGACCACGCGCACGAGGTCGGGACCGGCGATTTCCTCGCCCGTGCCGAGGCGGAGGCCGGCATCGGTGGTGCCTTGGGCGATCAGGTAATCCTCGAGTCCGGCCTGATCCTTGAGATAGACCTCAGACTTGCCGCGCATCACCTTGTAGAGCGGCGGTTGCGCAATATAGAGGTATCCGCCCTCGATCAGTTCCGGCATCTGCCGGTAGAAGAAGGTGAGCAACAGGGTACGGATATGCGCGCCGTCAACATCGGCGTCGGTCATGATCACGATCTTGTGGTAGCGCAGTTTCTTGATGTCGAATTCATCCCGGCCAATGCCGGTGCCAAGCGCCATCACGAGATTGCCGATTTCCTGAGAGCCGAGCATCCGGTCAAAGCGGGCACGTTCGACATTGAGGATCTTGCCGCGCAGGGGTAGAACCGCCTGCGTGCCCCGGTCGCGACCGGTTTGAGCCGAGCCGCCGGCGCTGTCCCCCTCGACCAGGAAGAGCTCGGTCTTGGAGGGGTCTTTGGATGAGCAATCCTTGAGCTTGCCTGCGAGGAAATTGACATCCATCGGATTCTTGCGCCGGGTCAGATCGCGTGCCTTGCGCGCCGCCTCGCGGGCGTGGGCGGCCTCGATGATCTTGCTCACGATGATGCGGGCGATCTGTGGATTTTCCTCGAACCATTCGGCGAGTTTCTCGTTGACGAGACCCTCAACCGCCGGGCGCACCTCGGAGCTGACGAGCTTGTCCTTGGTCTGAGAGGAGAATTTGGGATCGGGCACCTTGACCGAGAGCACGCATGTCAGCCCCTCGCGGGCGTCATCGCCGGTAAAGGTGACCTTTTCCTTTTTGGCGATGCCAGTGGTCTGGGCGTAGTTGTTGATGGTGCGGGTTAGCGCGCCGCGAAAGCCCGCCATATGGGTGCCGCCATCGCGCTGTGGGATGTTGTTGGTAAAGGGCAGGACGGTTTCGTGATAGCTGTCGTTCCACCACATCGCCACTTCGACGCCGATGTCGTCCCGCTCGCCGGTGATAAAGATCGGTTCGGGCATGGCGGGGGATTTGTGGCGGTCGAGGTATTTGACGAATTCCTTGACGCCGCCCTCATAGAACAATTCTGACATCAGCGGCTCTGTCGGGCGCTCATCGCGCAGGATGATACGCACGCCGGAATTGAGAAACGCCAGTTCGCGCAGGCGCTTTTCCAAGGTCTCGAAGATGTAGTCGAGATTCGAGAATGTCTCGAGCGAGGCGAGAAAGCGGACTTCGGTGCCCTTGCGGCCGTTGGCATCGCCGACGACGCGCAGAGACTCGACAGTAAAGCCGCCCTCAAAGCGGGCATAGTGTTCCTTGCCATTGCGCCAGATGCGCAGTTCCAGCCACTCAGACAGGGCGTTGACCACCGAGACGCCGACGCCGTGAAGGCCGCCCGAGACCTTGTAGGAATTGCTGTCGAATTTGCCGCCTGCGTGCAGTTGGGTCATGATGACCTCTGCGGCGGAAACGCCTTCGCCCTCGTGCATATCGACGGGGATGCCGCGACCATTATCGCTCACCGATACGCTGGAATCCGCGTGGATTGTGACGTTGACGGCATCGGCATGACCGGCCAACGCCTCGTCAATGCCGTTGTCCACGACCTCATAGACCATATGGTGCAGGCCCGAGCCATCATCGGTGTCACCGATATACATGCCGGGACGCTTGCGGACTGCCTCTAACCCTTTGAGAACCTTAATAGAATCGGCGCCATACTCTTCGGGTGCAGCGGCTGCTTCGGACATGCGGTTTTTCCTTCGGAAGTTTTGTCATTTTATACGAGCTATGGGGGGGAATGTCACGTCATTCCCCCATATTTTGCGGTTCCGGGCCGTCAGGTAAAGGGGATGATGAGGCCCACCAGAATCAGCAGCAGACCGGAGCCGAAATTCATCCGCGCGATGGCCTTGGGGCTCTGCAAAAGACGCCGGGCACGGTCGAGAAAGAGGGCAAGGCCGAGATTGCCCAGCATCGGCACGATGGCAGACACCGCGAGGATCGCAGCGATGTCGGGCACCGTGATTGTGGAGAGGTCGAAGAAGCCCGGCAGAAAGCCCATGTAGAAGAGGATCGCCTTGGGATTGCCGACCACCGCCGCGACGCCCACGGAAAAGCCCGCCCAGATGCCGGGGCGGGTCATGCGGCTGTCGGTGCCCGGCGTGCGGGCCGGCGCGCGGATCAAGAGCAGGCCCATCACGATGAACACGCCCGCCGCGACCCAGCGCAGCATCGAGAGGGCGTCGCCATAGAGCGACAGCACCCAAGCAAGGCCGAGGATGGCGCAGAGGGGCCAGATCAGATCGCCCAAGGCCACGCCCACCGCCAGCGGCCATGCCGCACGCATGCCGCCCGAGAGGGCGCGTGCCGTGAGGGCCACCCAGACCGGGCCGGGCACGGCCCAGAGACCCGCCATGGCCGCGGCATAGAGCATCAGATCGAAAGGGGCGATGGTCATGGGGTCTTTGGCAAGGTCAGGCTGCCATCCTCGGACAGTGGCCAAAAAGGGTTCATCGCCACTTCCCAGACATGACCGTCGGGATCGCCGTAATAGCCGGAGTAGCCACCCCAGAACACCTTTTCAGGATGTTTGAGCGCGGTGGCTCCGGCGGCGAGAGCGCTGGCAAAAGCGGCGTCCACCTCTGCCTCGGTTGCAAAGTTCTGTGCCAGAGTGATTGCGCCAGTGCCGAGGTCGGCATTCGGGCGGCCTTGGTCAGCGGCGAGATGCGCCTTGCCGAAGAGACCAAGGACCAAACCGTTCATCTGGTAGAATACCACCTCTGGAAGCGCCTCTGCCGGGGTCCAGCCAAGTGTTTCATAGAAGGCACGCGACCGGTCGAGATCCTCGACGCCAAGGGTGATGAGAGTGACGCGTTGCGGGGTCATGGGGCCTCTGGTGTGATCTGGCTGATGCCAGCGGTGTCGGTGACGTGGATATGTTGTGCGCGGTCGCCCAATTCGGAGAAGAGCTCTGGTCCGGTGCCGGTCATCCAAGCCTGAGCGCCGAGGGCGCAGATTTCGTCATAGAGCGCAGCACGGCGGGTGGCGTCAAGATGGGCTGCGACCTCATCCAGCAACAAGAGCGGCGGCGCGCCGAAATCGCGCGCAAGGGCGCGGGCATTGGCAAGGATGAGCGAGACCAAGAGCGCCTTTTGCTCGCCGGTGGAGCAGTCGGCGGCGGGCACCCCCTTGGCGGCATAGACACCGTAGAGATCGGCGCGGTGCGGACCGATCAGGGTGCGCCCGGCCACAAGGTCGCGAAAGCGGCTTTCGGCCAGCGCCTGACGCAGGTCTTCGGCGGTCTCGGGCATCTCGCCCTCTGTCTGGGTCAGCTCCAGCTCGGCGGTGGGAAAAGCGGTTTCAGCCTGCATCTGCGCGCCTGCGATCAGCGCGAGGGCATGCTGGCGATTGGCGTGGATATCGGCGCCTGCATCGGCCATCTGCCGTTCAAGGGCGAGATACCATTGCGCATCGCGGACCTGATCCTTGAGCAGGCGGTTGCGTTCGCGCATGGCCTTGTCATAGGCGAGCGTGGCCTCGGCATGGGCGGGAACAAAGCTCATGGTCATGCGGTCGAGAAAGCGGCGGCGGCCCTCCGCGCCTTCGATCCAGAGACGGTCCATGGCCGGGACAAGCCAGAGCACGCGCGCGATGCGCCCGAGGGCAATCTGCGTCGCGGTCTTGCCGTCGATGCGGAGCTGACGGGCGGCGCTGCCTTCGGCAAAGGTCTCGACCTCGTGGACCTGATGCAAAGAGTGCAGGATCGTGGTGATCTTCCATCCCAGCGCCTCGGGTCGCCGCGCCATGTCCTGCGCCGCCGCGCGCCTCAGGCCACGACCGGGCGACAAAAGCGAGACGGCCTCGATCAGATTGGTCTTGCCTGCGCCATTCGGCCCGTGAATTGCCACGGGCCGCGCGTCAAGCGAAAGCCGCGCGGCTTTGTGCGAGCGAAAATGCGAGAGGGTCAATTCCGACAGGGAGAGTCCGGGCATTCACTGCCCTTTCTTCTTGCCAAAAATATCCCCGCCGGAGGCTCCGACAGGCGTCACACCCGCATCGGCATGACGACATAGACCGCCGTCGTGTCATTGCCTTCGCGCATCAAGGTGGGATCGCCCGAGGAATTGAAGAGGAAGACGGCGTTCTCGCGGTCGACCTGGCTTGCGATTTCCAAGAGGTATTTGGCGTTAAAGCCGATTTCCAGCCGCTCATCGCCGTAGGCCACGGCCAATTCTTCTTCGGCGGCGCCGCTGTCGGGGGCGTTGACCGACAGGATAAGACGGTCTTCGTCGAGCGAGAGTTTCACGGCGCGCGAGCGCTCGGAGCTGACGGTTGCCACGCGGTCGACGGCCTGAGCGAATTCGGCGGCGTCCACCTCCATCCGGCGGGTGTTGCCCTGCGGAATGACGCGGGTGTAGTCGGGGAACGTGCCGTCGATCACCTTGGAGGTGAGGGTGATGTCGGGGGTGGCAAAGCGGATCTTGGTTTCCGAGACCGAGACCGCGATCTTCATGTCGTCGTCTTCCAAGAGCTTGCGCAGTTCGCCTACGGTCTTGCGCGGGACGATCACACCGGGCATGTCCAGCGCCCCGTCGGGCAGGTCGGCGTCAATGCGGGCGAGGCGGTGGCCATCGGTGGCCACACAGCGCAGAACCTTGCCGCCATCGGCGTCAGAGACATGCAGGTAGACGCCGTTGAGGTAATAGCGGGTTTCCTCAGTGGAAATGGCGAATTTCGATTTGTCGAAGAGGCGGCGCAGCACCGGCGCGGGGGCCGAGAAGTTGCTGGCATATTCCGAGGAGGCCATCACCGGAAAGTCTTCCTTCGGCAAGGTGGCCAGATTGAAATTGGAGCGACCAGCCTGCACGGTGAGGCGGCCCGAGGTGCCATCGTCGCTGAGCGTGACGAGCGATCCATCCGGCAGTTTGCGCACGATTTCATGCAGCATGACCGCCGATACGGTGGTGGCACCGGCGCGCTCGACCTGGGCCGGGGCCTTGTCCACCACTTCGATGTCAAGATCGGTGGCGCGGAACTGCACGCTGTTGCCCTCGGCCTCGATCAGGACATTGGCGAGGATTGGAATGGTGTTGCGCCGTTCGACCACAGATTGGGCCTGGGACACGGCCTTGAGCAATGCGCCGCGTTCGATGCTGAGTTTCATTCCCTCGCTCCTGTCAGGTGCCGGTTTAACGCCGGGAGGGGCAAGGTAGCAACTCTACCCCGCACCTCAAGTGTTTTCTTGGTGTTTTCGGCTGGAAAACCGACAGCGTCAAGGGCCAGCGCCCCTCAGCCCTCGAGTGTGCGGCGCAGAAGCTCCAGGTCTTCTGCGATTTGCCCGTCCTGAACGCTGAGTTCCTCGATGCGGCGGACGCCGTGCATGATGGTTGTGTGGTCGCGTCCGCCAAAGCGACGGCCGATTTCAGGCAGGGAGCGCGAGGTCATCTGTTTGCACAGATACATCGCCACTTGCCGGGGCCGCGCATAGCAGCGGGTGCGCTTGGGGCCGATCATATCGCTGAGGCGGATGTTGTAATGATCCGAGACCTTGCGCTGAATTTCCTCGATCGAGACCTTGCGTTCGGAGGCGCGGAGCACATCCGCCAGACAATCCTGCGTCAGTTCCAGCGTGATCGGTTTGCGCACCAATGAGGCGAAGGCGAAGAGCCGGGTCATGGCACCTTCGAGCACGCGGACATTGGTGGTGATCCGGTGGGCGAGGAATTCGAGCACGCCGTCATGCAGGGTGAGGTCCGGATATTGCGCGCGAAAGCGGTCGACCTTGGATTGCAGGATGCCCAGGCGCAATTCGTAGTCGGTCGGGTGCAGATCGACCACGAGGCCGCATTGCAGGCGCGATTTGATGCGTTCCTCAAGATTGGCAATCTCGCCGGGGGCGCGGTCGGCGGAGATCACTATCTGTTTGTTCTGATCCACGAGGGCGTTGAAGGTGTGAAAGAATTCCTCTTGGGTGCTGTCTTTGCCGGCGATGAATTGCACATCGTCCACCATCAACACATCGACCGAGCGGAACACGGATTTGAAATCCATCATCTTGCGGTCGCGCAGGGCTTGCACAAAGCGATACATGAACTGTTCCGCCGAGAGATAGACCACGTTGAGATCGGGGCGGGTGGTTTTCAATTCCCACGCGATGGCGTGCATGAGGTGGGTTTTGCCCAGACCGACGCCGCCATAGAGAAACAGCGGATTAAAGGTGACGGGGCCACATTCGGCCACCCGGCGGGCGGCGGCATGGGCCAGCTCATTGGGTTTGCCGACAACGAAGCTGTCAAAGGTGAACCGCTCGTCCAGCGGCGCGGAGGGCACGATGCTGTCGATCTGTTGCTCCGGTGCCGTGGCAGCGGCGGGTTTGGAGGGGCGGTTCGCACTATTGGCCGCGACCCGGAATTGCACACGCCGGACATGCGGCGCGAGTGTGGTCATCTGATAGAGGATCAGATCACCGAAATGCTGCGAGACATAGTTGCCGAGAAAACTGGTGGGGACGTGAAAGGTCGCGACACCATCATCTACCCGAGCAAATTCCAGTGGTTCGATCCAGTTCTTGAAATTGCTCTGTCCGACGGATTGCTGAAGTTTCTGCTTCAACTGGCCCCATTGTTCTTGTGTCATTCTGTCCCCGTTCCACGACGCTGAGATACTGTTTCACCAAGATCGGAAAACACAGATCCAATCCCATGCGATACAAGTTCGGGGTGACAACAGACCACGTATACCGTTGCAAAGAGCAACGGTCGTATGACCTCTCATCGATAAGCGTGCATTTCGGAATCAGTGAGTACGCTTGCGCAGCCCGTCCCAAAGCTACGCGGTCTCTGACCCAAAATACCTTCGCAATGGACAAAACCAGAGCAGCAGATGCTCAGTCGCGGTGCCTGGGCCGGGATTTCCCCTGTGCCTAGTACCGATGCGGCCTGTCCCCCCAAGCGTGAATCGCAGGTCTGAAACTAGCAACCTCGGAGGCGCGGCGGCAACTACTCAATGCGCTTGACAGGGGCTTTGAGTGAAAAGAATCTCTTGGCGTGTTTTGAACGCCAGTCACGAAAAAAGGCACCGCGGGCCGCAGTGCCTTTATCTTCAAAGACTTGGACGAAAGCCTTAGCCGAGCGACTTGACGCGGGCCGAGAGGCGGGAAATTTTGCGCGATGCGGTGTTCTTGTGCACAACACCTTTGGTGACGCCGCGCATCAGCTCGGGCTGAGCATTGCGCAATGCGGTCACGGCTGCGTCTTGATCACCGGAGGCAATCGCTTCTTCAACCTTGCGGATGAAGGTACGGATACGCGAGCGGCGTGATTTGTTGACAGCGAAACGCTTTTCGTTCTGCTTGGCGCGTTTTTTGGACTGCGGCGTATTGGCCATGTGACGTGGACCCTTTCAAGGTTCGATATGTGTAAACGCACGTCATACCCAACCGGGACCCTCGCCGAACGAGGTGATTCTTGCCTGAGCGGGCATCACGCGCATGTCTGGCGTGCCGTATACGCCAGTTTTGCCGGAATGCAACCCCTTGTGGTGGGGCGGTATCGCGGGTGCGGGTCAGTCGCCCAGTTTGGCGTGGACCTCTTCCAAGTCGATTTCTGCCACGGGCATTTTGTTGCCGGGATTCTCGAAATCGTATTTGAAGAGGTCGAAATCGCGTTTGTAGATTTCATAGACCAGATGCATCGACAGGTCGTCGAAATAGGCCTCGACCGGGTGGGCGCGTTTGGGGCCGTGGCCTTCGGATTCGTTGAAGCGGGGAATCGTCTTGAGGTCGATCTTGTGCCGGGTCTGGATCGCGCCCAGCACCTCGCCCATGCCGTCATCGAATTTTTCGGTCCAGAAAATCTTGTCGTAGCGGCCACCGTTGACGATGAATGTCGAGATATGGCCCGACATGGCGGACCAGTGAATATCCGGCTCCATCGGGCGTTTCCAGCGGATGGTGTCGCGGGCAAAGAGCAGGAATCGCCGAAAGCTCTGGATCTGGTCGAAGTCCTGCTTACCGTCGTCGCCCCCCACCTCGATCCCGTATTTCTGGATGATGGTCGGCACCAGCTTGCCGCGATAGCGGCTGCCGTTGCGCTGGATGCCGCAGATCTTGTCAAAGAACGAGGACAGGATGCGGGTATAGGGATTGCGCACGCAGGAAAAGGCGTAGGAGGTGTGGGTTTTCACATTGGCGTTGATTAGTTTCTGACTGTCTTCACGCGCCCATTTGTGCAGACCTGTGGTGGCGTCGTGGATGTCACCCTCGAAAAACACGCCGTGATCGGAGTAATAGAGAATCTGGCCGATGGTCGAGCAGGCGCATTTCGGCACCACGCGGTAGACCACGCTCTCGCTCTCGGTCATCCAGGTTCCGGGAAATCCCATGATCACTGCCTCCGCCATCACTTTCCCACTTAATGCGGGCTTCATCCTGTCTAACCTGTTCAAAAAACCAAAGAAAGTCTGTTTATTCAGGCGCTGTTCACGTCTATTGCTATAACCAGTCGGTAAATCGAGGGTTAAACCGTTTCCGCAATGGCAAAAATCGCGTTCATCCTGTTGTGTCACAAAGACCCTGAGGCGATTATCCGTCAGGCAGAGATGCTGACGGCGGCGGGCGATTACATGGCGATCCATTTCGACGCCCGCGCCAAGCCCGAGGCATTTGCCCGGATCAAGGCGGCGCTGGCGGATAATCCCAATGTGACCTTTGCGAAAAAGCGGATCAAATGCGGGTGGGGTGCGTGGTCGCTGGTGCAAGCCACACTTTATGCAGTGGAGGCGGCGGCAGAGGACTTTCCACGCGCCACGCATTTCTACATGCTCTCGGGCGATTGCGCGCCGATCAAATCGGCGCGGTTCGCGCATCAGTTTCTGGACAACCGCGATGTCGATTATGTCGAGAGCTTCGATTACTTCGACAGTGACTGGATCAAGACCGGGATGAAGGAAGAGCGGCTGATCTATCGCCACTTCTTTAACGAGCGCACGCAGCCGAAGCGATTCTACGCCTCTTATAATGTGCAGCGCAAACTGGGCCTGACCCGACCGATACCGCATGACATCCAGATCCAGATCGGAAGCCAGTGGTGGTGTCTGCGGCGGCGCACGGTGGAATGGATCCTCGAATTCACCCGCAAGCGGCGCGACGTGATGCGGTTTTTCCGCACCACTTGGATTCCGGACGAGACATTCTTTCAGACACTGGTGCGGCATCTGGTGCCGGATGCCGAGATCGAGACACGCACGCTGACGTTTCTCATGTTCACCGATTATGGGATGCCGGTGACCTTCTATAATGACCATTACGATCTCTTGCTCAGTCAGGATTATCTCTTTGCCCGCAAGATCAGCCCCGAGGCGCTGGAGCTGAAGCGGCGATTGGGCACGCTCTATTCGGATGAGGTGACGCAGTTCCAGATTTCGAACGAAGGGCGCGGCCTGTTTCAATTCCTGACCGCGCGCGGACGCGAGGGGCGGCGGTTTGCACAGCGGTTCTGGGAAACCGAGAGCACGCTGGGCCGCGAGCGCGAATTGATGATCGTCGTGTGCAAGAAATGGCATGTCGCCAAGCGATTGCTGGAGCGTATCCGGCAAGTGACGAATGTGCCCGCGATCGAGTATCTCTTTAACGAAGAGGGCACCGCCCTGCCTGATCTGGGCGGGCTTCAGGCGACGCTGGCCAAGCGGACGCGGCACAGGCGGGCGCTGATGCGGATGCTGTTCGATTATTATGAAACCGACCGCCTCTTGGTCTGCATGGACCCCGGCAGCATTGATCTCTTGCAGGATTTCTGTGGGGACCGGGCTGTGACCAAGCTCTTGGAAGTGCAATGCCATTTCACCGATGAGTATCTGACAGGGCATGCCATGCGCGTGGGGCTGGCCGGAGAGCAGACCCCGCACGAGACCTTGGAGCGGCTGTTGCCGACGATCCGGGGTGACATGACCTATGAGAGCGACCGGATTCGCGATGCCGAGTTCGAGAATCACATGATCCTGAGGCAATCGGATGACCGGGGCTATCGCGCCGATCTCCTGGCGCGGTTCCTTGATATTCCGCGCGAAAAAGCGCAGGAAATCGCTGAACCCGACCACCTGTTTGCAGATTGAGGACGCGCCATGCCCTTTGCCTATGATGCCCAGAATATCTTTGCCCGTATCCTGCGGGGCGAAATCCCCAACAACACAGTGCTGGAGACCGCGCATACGCTGGCATTTCACGATATTCAGCCACAGGCGCCCGTGCATGTGCTGGTGATCCCCAAAGGCTCTTATGCGAGCTATGATCATTTCGCCGCCGAGGCGAGCGATGCCGAGATCGTCGATTTCAACCGTACCGTGGCCGAGGTGTGTCGCATGACGGGCGTGCATCTGGGCGAGGGTGGGCAAGGATTCCGCGCCATTACCAATGCGGGCGAGCATGGCGTGCAGGAGGTGCCGCATTACCACCTGCATATCCTTGGCGGTCGTCCGCTGGGCCGGATGCTGGCGCGCAGCGAAAGCTGAGGCGCCCCGCTTGCAGGGCAGATGCGATGCGCCCATATGAGGGGCCTTGGTCACGCACAGGATTTGATAGGCAGCCCCATGACATTTCGCAGCCGCGTCGGCGCATTTCTTGACACGTCGTTGTTTCAGAACGCCATTCTGGGCGTGATCCTGTTCAACGCTGTGATTTTGGGTCTGGAAACCTCGGGTCTGATCATGGCGCAGGTGGGCGTGTTGATCCTCTTGCTCGACAAGCTCTGTCTTGCGGTCTTTGTGGTTGAGATCGCCGCCAAACTCTTTGCGCGAGGGCTCGGGGGGTTTTTCCGGAACGGCTGGAATCTCTTTGATTTCGTGATCGTGGGGATTTCGCTGATTCCGGCCACTCAGGGGCTGTCGGTGCTGCGGGCGTTGCGGATCTTGCGTCTGTTGCGCGTGGTCTCGGTCGCGCCGTCACTGCGCCGGGTGGTCGAAGGGCTGGTGACGGCTCTGCCGGGGATGGGATCGGTATTCCTGCTGATGGGCATGCTGTTTTATATCGGGTCGGTGATGGCGACCAAGCTCTTTGGCGCGGCCTATCCGGACTGGTTTGGCGATATGGGGCGCTCTGCTTATTCGCTCTTTCAGATCATGACGCTGGAATCCTGGTCGATGGGGATCGTGCGCCCGGTGATGGAGGAATTTCCCTATGCCTGGGCGTTCTTTGTGCCCTTCATCATGGTCACGACCTTTGCGGTGGTGAACCTCTTGGTCGGTCTGATCGTGAATTCGATGCAGGATGCGCATCACGCCGAGGATGTGGCAAAAACCGACAATTACCGTGACGAGGTTTTGGCGCGGTTGACCCAGTTGGAGGCGATGGTCCGCGAGGGCCAGGCCAAGACCCCCAAGGGCTGAGGTCGGTTTGCGCAGGAATCGGGTCGAGTTTTAGGGCGGCTGCGGGCAGGGTTTCGGAAACCACAAGCCGGAGACCCGCCAATGATCCTTATAACGCCCCTTGCCACCGAGACTGTCCGCGCCTTGCAGGCCGGCGCGCCCGATGCCTATGGAATCCCGCCAGAGCAGCATGTGGCGCAGGGCACTGGCAATCCGTGCCGCCATTGTCTGCGCTTCATACCCGAGGGGGCGGAGATGCTGATCCTCGCCTATCGCCCCTTTGCCGGGCTGCATCCCTATGCCGAAACCGGGCCGATTTTCCTCTGTGCCGATGCCTGCGCGCAGCATGAGGGCGGAGCAATGCCGGAGGTCTTGCGCGACAGCCCCGACTATTTGCTCAAAGGGTATAATGCGCAGGACCGCATCGTTTACGGCACTGGCCGCGTCGTGGCCGCAACAGAGATCGCAGAGTATGCAGAGACGGTGTTCGAGCGCGGCGAGGTGGCCTATATTCACGTCCGGTCTGCCCGCAACAATTGCTATCAGGCGCGGATCGACCGGGGCTGAGCGGTGCAATCGCTTGCACGCCGCGCCGATGCGCGGTAACTCGCCGGAGAGACCAGCGGGATGGATGCGATGAGTGATCTGCGGGAAAAATATCTGACGGCGGTTGCCAATGCCGGTGACGAGGCCACGCTAGAGGACCTGCGCGTGCAGGCCGTGGGCAAGAAGGGCGAAATCAGCCTCGCGATGCGCGAACTGGGCCGGATGAGCCCTGACGAGCGGCAAGAGGCCGGGCCGCGTCTGAATGCGCTGAAAGACGAGATCACAAGCGCGCTGGCCGCCAAGAAACAGGCGTTGGGCGATGCCGCATTGGACGAACGGCTGCGGGGCGAGTGGCTGGATGTGACGCTGCCTGCGCGGGGTCGGCGGATGGGCACGATCCATCCGGTCAGTCAGGTCACCGAGGAAGTGACCGCGATTTTTGCCGATATGGGATTTGCCGTGGCCGAGGGGCCGCAGATCGAATCCGATTGGTTCAACTTCGACGCGCTGAACATTCCCGGTCATCATCCGGCGCGGGCCGAGATGGATACGTTTTACACGCATCGCGCAGAGGGCGACGAGCGCCCGCCGCATGTCCTGCGCACCCATACCAGCCCGGTGCAGATCCGCACAATGCAGGCCGAAGGCGCGCCCATTCGGATCATCGCGCCGGGTCGTGTGTATCGCGCGGATTATGACCAGACCCATACGCCGATGTTCCATCAGGTCGAGGGGCTGGCGATCGACAAAGACATCAGCATGGCCAACCTCAAGTGGGTGCTGGAAGAGTTCGTCAAGGCGTTCTTTGAGGTGGATGATGTCGAGCTGCGCTTTCGCGCCTCGCATTTCCCGTTCACAGAGCCGTCGGCCGAGGTGGATATCCGCTGTTCCTGGGAAGGCGGCACGCTCAAGATTGGCGAGGGCAATGATTGGCTGGAGATTCTCGGATCCGGCATGGTCCATCCCAAGGTGCTGCAGGCCGGGAACATTGATCCCAATGAGTGGCAGGGCTTTGCCTTTGGCATGGGGATCGACCGGATTGCCATGCTGAAATACGGCATCCCCGATCTGCGGGCGTTCTTTGATTCAGACCTGCGCTGGCTGCGGCATTTCGGGTTCGCCAGCCTCGATCAACCGACGCTGCATGGTGGGTTGTCGCGGTAGGGTGGGTGCAAACCTACCGTGCGAGGCGATGACCTGGGATTGACGAGAGTCGCACAACCTAAGGGCGGCGCTTTAGGCTATGCTAACGTATGGCGTATACCTGTGGGTGGGTTGTTTTAGTTCGTGCGCGACGTATTTGGTTAGCACGAGGCAAAGCGCGTTTGATCCATGGTTGTGCGGACCCGGTTCCGGGCCGCAGACGATTGGTCTTTGCGCTGAGTCTTGAGGGTATTGTCCTATCGACGGCGCGATCTGCGTCGCCTATCGTGACGCAGTAAGGAGCCACGCCATGCCGCTGACACAGATGATCTATGCCTCGCAGCCCTTTGGCTTTGACGATGCAATGCTGGCGGGGATTCTGCTCGATGCGCGGCGGTGCAATGCGCGCGATGATGTCACCGGGGCGCTGATCGTGCGCGGAGACATGTATCTGCAACTGCTGGAAGGGCCGAAATCCAAGGTTGAGGCGACCTATGAGCGCATCATTCAGGATGACCGCCACGTCAATCCGGTGCGCTTGTTGACCCATGAGATTGACGCGCGGATGTTTCCCGAGTGGTCCATGCTCGACGATCCCGCGAAGAGCTGGGTCTGGAGCATTGCTGAGGTGCGCGGTGGCGCGGTGGAACGCTTTTCTGCCGGGAAAGAGGCGCTGAAATTCTTTCAGCGGTTGGCCGCGTCGCGTGCAGACACGGCGGGGTAGTCCCCGCCGCGCCGTTTTCCGATCAGCCGACCACGTTGAAATCGGGGCCATAGGGATAGCCGGTGATATTCTCGTGGCCGTCCTCGGTGATGACCAGAATGTCATGCTCGCGGTAGCCCCCGGCACCGGGCTGGTCGGCGGCCAGCGTCAGCATCGGTTCCATCGAGATGACCATGCCCGGTTCGAGCACCGTGTCGATATCCTCGCGCAGTTCCAGACCCGCCTCGCGGCCATAGTAATGGCTGAGAATGCCAAAGCTGTGACCATAGCCAAAGGTGCGGTATTGCAGCAATTGGCGCTCTTCGAGGAAGGTGTTGATCTGATGCGTGACCTCGGCGCAGCTGACGCCGGGTTTCAGAAGCGACATGCCATATTCATGGGCGGCGACGTTGGCCTGCCAGATTTTCAGGCTGGCATTATCCACCTCGCCCGCGAACATGGTGCGCTCGAGCGCCACGTAATAGCCTGACACCATCGGAAAGGTGTTGAGCGACAGGATATCGCCGCGTTCAATCGCGCGGGCGGTCACCGGGTTATGCGCGCCGTCCGTGTTGAGCCCCGATTGGAACCAGACCCACGTGTCGCGGTATTCGGCGTCGGGGAAGCGTTTGGCAATCTCTGTCTCCATCGCGTCGCGGCCCGCCATGGCGACGTCGATCTCGCGCGTGCCGATCTTGACCGCATCGCGGATGGCATAGCCGCCCACATCGGCCACCTGCGCGCAGGAGCGGATGAGGGTGATTTCCGCCGCCGATTTACGCATGCGCTGGCGCATGGTGGCGGGGGCGAGATCCTTGAGGGCGCTGGGCTTGAGGAAATGCTCTAGCTTGTCGCGCTGCAGGAGCGTGAGGTGATCGCCCTCATAGCCTATGATGCGCCCCTCGCCTGTGACCGACAGGATCGCGCGCCAGTAATTATCGCGCTGCCAGTCGGTATAGGTGATGTTGTCGCAAAACGAGCGCCGCCACGGTTGGCCGGCGTCGATGCCTGCCGAGATGGTGACGCAGTCGGTGTCCGTGACAACGAGCCCATAGGGGCGGCCAAAGGAGCAGTAGAGAAAGCCCGAGTAATAGGCGATGTTGTGCATCGAGGTGAGGACGACGGCGGCGGTGCCGGTCTCGGCCATGATGGCGCGCAGCCCCTTGATCCGGGCCTCATACTCTTCGGTGGCAAAGGCCAGCGGCGCCTTTTCACCATTGTGGAAACGATAGAATTCAGGACGTGCAGTCATAGTGACCCTCCTTGCAAAAGAAGGTCCCGGCGTTCAGGACTGTGGGGAAAGGCCATGAGGGGGCGACGCCATCGCCCGGGCCTGAGGCGTTCTTGCCGATTGGATGCGGTCTGGCAAGCGGGTTTGCGACAAGGATAGAGGGATTGCGGCATGGGGACGAAAATCGCTGCGCGAAATCTGATCACCGATGTGGCGGGGCTGCGCGTGGGCCATGCGCAGGATATGCGGCTGCGCTCGGGTGTGACGGTGCTGGTGGGCGATGCGCCCTTTACCGCGGGCGTGCATGTCATGGGCGGCGCGCCGGGCACGCGGGAGACCGATTTGCTGGCCCCCGACCGGGTGGTTGAACAGGTGGATGCGCTGGTGTTGTCTGGCGGATCGGCCTTTGGTCTGGATGCGGCATCCGGCGTGGCCGATGGGCTGCGCGATATGGGGCGCGGGTTTGCCGTGGGTGATGTGCGGGTGCCGATCGTGCCGGGGGCGATTCTCTTTGATCTTTTGAACGGCGGGGATAAGGCGTGGCGCGAGAACCCCTATAAAGCTCTGGGCCGGGCGGCGTTGGCGGCGGCGACACAAGACTTTGCGATCGGCAGCGTCGGGGCCGGAACCGGGGCGACCACGGCCAATCTGCGCGGCGGGCTGGGATCGGCGTCGGTGACCTTGCCGGGGGGCGTGACGGTGGGCGCGCTGGTGGCGGTCAATGCGCTGGGCTCTGCCACGGTGGGCGACGGGCCAGAGTTCTGGGCGGCGCCATTCGAGCGGGACGCAGAATTTGGCGGGCGCGGGGTGGCGCGGGCCTATCCCGATCCGGTGCTGGCGCCAACCAAGCTGGCGCAGCATGGCAATACCACGATTGGAATTGTCGCCACCGATGCCACGCTCACTCAGGCGCAATGCACGCGGCTGGCCACGGCGGCGCAGGACGGGTTTGCGCGGGCCTTGGTGCCCTCGCATACCTTGATGGATGGGGATTTGATTTTTGCCGCAGCCATGGGCGCGCGGCCTGCGCCCGATCTGGCCGGACAGGTGATGCTGGGTCATGCTGCGGCATGCGTCATGGCGCGGGCAATTGCGCGGGCGGTGTATGCGGCGCGGTCGGTTTTGGGCGATGCGCTGCCGGCGTGGCGGGACAGATTCGGCTGAGGCGGAATCCCCCTTGCAGACTCAGGGAGAGGGGCGTATATGCCCCTCAACAGCGGCGCTTTCGGGTCCACTCGAATGCACCACCGGAGAGTGTAACGGGCCGCGCGCCCGTTTTTTTGTGCTTGGGAAAGATGACGAACGACCTGATTGCAAAAGCAGCGATTGATCGCCGGATGGCAGAGATCATCACCCCCGTGATCGAGGATCTCGGGTATGAGTTGGTGCGCGTTCGGTTGATGGGCGGGCAATACTACACCCTTCAGATCATGGCGGACAAGCCTGATGGCGGCATCGAGGTGGATGACTGCGCCGTGATCAGCACGGCAGTGAGCGCGGTGCTGGATGTCGAGGACCCGCTGGTCGAGGCCTATACGCTGGAAGTGTCGAGCCCCGGCATTGACCGGCCTCTGACGCGGCTCAAGGATTTCGAGGCCTTTGAGGGCTATGAGGCCAAGATCGAGACGACCGAGTTGATCGACGGGCGTCGCCGCTTCAAGGGTGTGCTGGCGGGCGTTGAGGGCACCGAGGTGCTGATCAATGTCGAGGAAGGCACGATCGGACTGGAATTTGACTGGCTGTCTGATGCCAAGCTGGTTCTGACGGATGAGTTGATCAAGGAAATGCTGCGGCAGCGCAAGGCGGCGGGCGTGATTAACGAAGAGCAATTTGACGAGATCGAAACCGAGAACGGTTCTGAGGAGGACTGACACGATGGCAATCACATCCGCCAACCAGCTGGAGCTGTTGCAGACCGCAGAAGCGGTCGCGCGCGAAAAGATGATCGACCCGGCACTGGTGGTCGAAGCGATGGAAGAGAGCCTCGCCCGCGCCGCCAAGAGCCGCTACGGCAGCGAGATGGATATTCGGGTGGAGATCGACCGTAAGACGGGCCGTGCCAAATTCACCCGCGTGCGGACCGTGGTCGCGGATGACGCGCTCGAGAATTATCAGGCGGAAATGACGGTCGAGCAGGCCAAGCAGTTTCTGGACGACCCCAAGGTCGGCGATGCCTTTGTCGAAGAAGTGCCGCCGGTGGAAATGGGCCGGATCGCCGCGCAGAGCGCCAAGCAGGTCATTCTGCAAAAGGTGCGCGAGGCCGAGCGCGATCGTCAGTTCGAAGAGTTCAAGGACCGCGTCGGCACGATCATCAACGGGGTGGTCAAGCGCGAGGAATATGGCAACGTCATCGTCGATGTGGGCCGGGGTGAAGCGATCCTGCGCCGCAACGAAAAGATCGGGCGCGAAGCCTATCGCCCCAATGACCGCGTGCGTTGCTACATCAAGGATGTGCGCCGCGAACAGCGCGGGCCGCAGATCTTCCTCAGCCGCACCGATCCGCAGTTCATGGCCGAACTGTTCAAGATGGAAGTGCCCGAGATTTACGACGGTATCATCGAGATCAAGGCCGTGGCGCGCGATCCGGGCAGCCGGGCCAAGATTGCCGTGATCAGCTATGACAGTTCGATTGATCCGGTCGGTGCCTGCGTCGGTATGCGCGGCAGCCGGGTTCAGGCGGTGGTCAACGAATTGCAGGGTGAAAAGATCGACATCATCCCGTGGAACGAGGATCAGGCGACCTTCCTTGTCAACGCGCTCCAGCCGGCCGAGGTCAGCAAGGTGGTGATCGACGAGGACGCGCAGCGCATCGAAGTTGTGGTGCCGGAAGAGCAGCTGAGCCTTGCCATTGGGCGTCGTGGTCAAAACGTGCGTCTGGCCAGCCAATTGACCGGGCTTGATATCGACATCATGACCGAGGCCGAAGATAGCGAGCGCCGTCAGAAGGAATTCGAAGAGCGCACCAAGCTGTTTGTCGATACGCTCGATCTGGACGAGTTCTTTGCGCAGTTGCTGGTCTCTGAAGGGTTCACCAACCTCGAAGAGGTGGCCTATGTCGATCTCGACGAACTGCTCGTGATCGACGGCGTTGACGAGGACACCGCGGCAGAGCTTCAGGCGCGGGCGCGTGATGTGATCGAGGCACAGACCAAGGCGGCGCTGGACAAGGCGCGCGAACTGGGTGTCGAGGACAGTCTGATTGCGTTCGAGGGTCTGACCCCGCAGATGGTGCTGGCGCTGGCCGAGGACGATGTGAAATCGCTCGAGGATTTCGCCACCTGCGCCGATTGGGAGCTGGCCGGCGGCTGGACCACGGTCAAGGGCGAGCGCGTCAAGGACGAGGGTATTCTGGAGAAATTTGACGTCTCGCTGGAAGAGGCGCAACATATGGTGATGACCGCCCGCGTGATGCTGGGCTGGGTCGATCCGACCGAACTCGAAACCGATGCCGACGACAGCGAGATCGACGGTGATGACGAGGAGGCCGAGGCCTGATCCTTCAGGCCTTGGAGCACAGGATGGGGCGCGGTGGTGAACCCAAAGACCGGAGCGACGGTCCCGAGCGTAAATGCATCGCCACAGGCGAGGTGCAGCCAAAACACGGGCTTATCCGCTTTGTGATCGGTCCCGAGGGGCAGATTGCCCCGGATCTGGCGGAAAAGCTGCCGGGGCGTGGCATATGGGTCGCCGCGGATCGGGCGGCCTTGGACAAGGCGGCAACCAAGGGTCTGTTTGCCCGCGCCGCCAAGCAGCCTGTGCAGGTGCCCGAAGGTCTGACCGATAAGGTCGAGGCCCTCTTGGTGCGGCGGGTGATCGACCTCATCAGCCTTGCCCGCAAGGGCGGGCGCGCGGTGTCGGGATATGAGAAGGTCAAGGACATGCTCATGCGCGAGGATGCGCGTGTTCTTATTCAGGCCAGCGATGGCTCTGAACGCGGAAAATCAAAGCTGAGCACGCCGCATGGCGGCTCATTCATCGGGTGGCTGACAGCGGATGAGCTGGGCCAGGCCTTTGGTCGACAAACCACAATCCACGCGGCACTGGGTGCTGGAGGTTTGTTGCAACGTGTTGTAGAGGAGGCGGCAAGACTGAAAGGTCTGCGCGTCTCGGACGGCGAGACAGCGCGCCGGAAAGGAAAGTAGAAGACTATGAGCGACAACGACGGAAAAAAACCATTGGGTGTGCGTGGCGCGGGTTCCCGGCCGGGGAACGTGAAGCAGAGCTTCAGCCATGGCCGGACCAAGAACGTCGTGGTGGAAACCAAGCGCAAGCGCGTCGTCGTGCCCAAGCCCACCGCCGCCGCGACCGGCGCTGCCGGGGCTGGAACGTCTTCGGGTATCACCAGCGCGTCCAAGCGCCCGGCCGGGATCTCTGATGCAGAGCTGGAGCGCCGGATGCGCGCGCTCGCCGCAGCCAGAGCGCGCGAGACCGAGGATGCAGCACAGCGCGAAGCCGATGAAAAGGCCCGCGAAGAAGAGCGTATGCGCCGCCGCGAAGAGGCCGAGGCCAAAGAGCGCGAGCAGCGCGAGGCCGAGGAAAAGGCCCGCGCCAAGGTCGAGGAAGACGAACGCCAGAAGCGTGCAACAGAGCAAGCCGCTCTCAAGGCGGCGGCATCGGCGGCAGAGCCGGATGCAGTGCCTGCGGCGGCTCCGTCTCGGGCGCCCGCCTCCAAGGTGGCCCCCGTTGCGCGCAAGCGTGAGGAAGACGATCAGCAATCCCGCCGGGGCAAGGCGCGTGGCACGGATGATGCGCGCCGGTCCGGCAAGCTGACGCTCAATCAGGCCCTGTCTGGTGGTGAAGGCGGTCGCCAGAAATCCATGGCCGCGATGAAGCGCAAGCAAGAGCGCGCGCGGCAAAAGGCAATGGGCGGCTTGCAAGAGCGCGAAAAGATCGTGCGCGACGTGCAACTGCCCGAAGTGATCATGGTTTCGGAACTCGCCAACCGGATGGCCGAGCGCGTGGGCGATGTCGTCAAGGCGCTGATGCAAAGCGGCATGATGGTCACGCAGAACCAGTCGATTGATGCCGATACCGCAGAGTTGATCATCGAGGAATTCGGGCACCGTGTGGTGCGCGTGAGCGACTCGGACGTCGAGGATGTGATTGATCAGGTCGATGACAAGCCCGAGGATATGATCTCGCGCCCGCCGGTCGTCACCATCATGGGCCATGTCGACCACGGCAAGACGTCGCTTCTGGATGCGATCCGCGATGCCAAGGTTGTCGCCGGCGAGGCCGGGGGGATCACGCAGCATATCGGGGCCTATCAGGTCAAGACCGACAGCGGCGCGATGCTGACCTTCCTCGACACGCCCGGTCACGCGGCCTTTACCAGCATGCGGGCCCGTGGCGCGCAGGTGACGGATATCGTGGTTCTGGTCGTGGCGGCCGATGATGCGGTGATGCCGCAAACCATCGAGGCCATCAACCACGCCAAGGCGGCCAAGGTGCCGATGATCGTGGCGATCAACAAGATCGACAAATACGAGGCCAATCCGCAGAAAGTGCGGACCGATCTCTTGCAGCATGAAGTGATTGTCGAACAGATGTCCGGCGATGTTCAGGATGTCGAGGTTTCGGCCGTCACCGGACAAGGTCTGGATGAGCTGTTGGAGGCGATCGCCCTTCAGGCGGAGATTCTCGAACTCAAGGCCAACCCGAACCGGGCGGCTGAGGGTGCGGTGATCGAGGCGCAGTTGGATGTGGGCCGCGGTCCGGTCGCAACCGTGCTGGTCAAGAAGGGGACGCTGCGTCAGGGCGATATCTTTGTCGTGGGCGAGCAGTATGGCAAGGTGCGGGCGCTGATCAACGACCGTGGCGAGCGGATCAAGGAAGCGGGTCCGTCGGTGCCGGTCGAGGTTCTGGGTCTGAATGGCACCCCCGAAGCGGGCGACGTTCTGAACGTGGTCGAGACCGAGGCGCAGGCGCGCGAGATCGCGGAATACCGCGAGAGCGCGTCGAAAGAAAAGCGCGCCGCTGCCGGGGCTGGCACCACGCTGGAGCAGCTATTGGCCAAGGCCAAGGAAGACGAGAACGTCAAGGAGATGCCGATCGTCGTCAAGGCGGACGTGCAAGGCTCTGCCGAAGCGATTGTTCAGGCGATGGAGAAGATCGGCAACGACGAGGTGCGCGTGCGCGTGCTTCATTCGGGTGTCGGCGCCATCACCGAATCCGATATCGGTCTGGCCGAGGCGTCAGGCGCGCCGGTGTTCGGCTTTAACGTGCGGGCCAATGCGCCGGCACGCAACAGCGCCAACCAAAAGGGTGTGGAGATCCGGTATTACTCGGTGATCTACGATCTCGTCGACGATGTGAAAGCCGCCGCAAGCGGTCTCTTGGGCAATGAAATTCGCGAGAAGTTCATCGGCTATGCCAAGATCAAGGAAGTCTTCAAGGTGACTGGCATTGGTCGCGTGGCTGGCTGTTTGGTGACCGAAGGCGTTGCACGGCGGTCCGCCGGTGTGCGTCTGTTGCGCGACGATGTCGTGGTCCATGAGGGCACGCTCAAGACGCTCAAGCGGTTCAAGGACGACGTCAACGAGGTGCAGTCCGGTCAGGAATGCGGTATGGCGTTCGAGAACTATGACGATATTCGCCCCGATGATGTCATCGAAATCTTTGAGCGCGAAGAAGTGGTGCGCACACTGGCGTAAGTCAGGTGTTCAGGATGAACCAATGAAAGGGGCAGCCGAATGGGCTGCCCTTTTTCATTGGTCTGTCGATGGTGGCTCAGGCGGCGCGGGATGCGACCGGGTGGCCGGAATAGAGACGGTTCCCAACCCTGACCTGCATCAGGCCATTGCTCAGCAGCCGAACGAATATTCCCTGAATTGAGACGCAAGAGCCTAATTGAACGGTGCGCAGCATGTCATTCCCCCGAATGTGACAACTCCGTAAAGATGCTTTGATTATTTCCATATCTAGTAAAAAAGAAACAAACATTTCCATAAATTGTGCATTTTCTTGTGCTGGCCCGAAATACTATTTGTTTTCATAGGAAATAGTTGACGGCTCAAATTTCATGACGCCCGTTTGCGGTGCGAATCACGTCACAGCCAGTCCCGCAGGATGGGAATCAGGGGAATATCGGCGGGGGGCATGGGGTAGGACCGCAGGTCCGCCGCGCGTACCCATTTGAGCGCCTGACCCTCGCGCCCCTGCACGATTCCCTCCCATTTGCGACAGGCAAAGAGCGGCATCAGCAGGTGAAACTCAGGATAGGTATGGCTGGCAAAGGTCAGAGGTGCGAGGCAACTGGCCCAGGTGTTGATCCCCAACTCCTCGTCAAGTTCGCGGATCAGCGCCACCTCTGGCGTCTCGCCCGGCTCAACCTTGCCGCCGGGAAACTCCCAGAGACCGGCCATGGATTTGCCGTCCGGTCTCTGGGTCAACAGAATGCGGCCGTCCACGTCAATCAGGGCGACCGCCGACACCAGAACGGTTTTCACGAGCGGTAATCCGCGTTGATGTCGATATAGCCATGCGTGAGATCGCAGGTCCAGACGCGCGCCGTGCCGCCGCCAAGGCCCAGATCGACGTGAATGACGATGTCTTGCTGCTTCATATAGGTGGCGGCGGCGGCCTCGTCATAGCTGGGGCTGACAAAGCCGTCCTTGGCCACCTGCATGGTGCCAAACCAGATCGCCAGCAGATCGCGGTCCGCCCGTGCGCCGGATTTCCCGATGGCCATGACGACACGCCCCCAATTGGGGTCTTCGCCCGCTATGGCCGTCTTGATCAGCGGCGAATTGGCGATGGCCTTGGCGTGGATATGCGCCTCAGCGTCCGAGGCGGCGCCGGTGACGGAAATTTCAACAAATTTCGTCGCCCCTTCACCATCGCGCACCACCTGATGCGCCAGGTCGAGCATGACGCGGCGCAGCCCTTCCATGAAGCCCATGCTGTTCTCGGTCACGCGGATGCCCGAAGCCCCGGTGGCTGCCACAAGCAGCGTGTCAGAGGTCGAGGTGTCACTATCGACCGTGATGCAGTTAAAGGTCGTGCGATTAAGCGCGCTGACCATGTCCTGCAAGACGTCCTGATCTATGGCCGCATCGGTAAAGATATAGACCAGCATAGTCGCCATATCCGGGGCGATCATGCCAGACCCCTTGGCGATGCCCGCGATATGCACGGCCTGCCCGTCGATAATCACGGTTTCTGAGGCCCCTTTGGCAAAGGTATCGGTGGTCATGATGGCGCGGGCTGCGGTCTCTATCGCATGGGGTGAGAGGGCCGCAGCCAGATCATCGAGTTTGTCGATGATGCGCTCATGCGGCAGCGGCTCTCCGATCACGCCGGTCGAGGAGGAAAAGACGCGGGTGGCGGGAATGCCCAGCGTCTTGGCCGCCGCCTCGGTAATGGCCTGCACCGAGGCGGCTCCGCGCCGCCCGGTAAAGGCATTGGCATTGCCCGAGTTGACCACGATTGCGGCACCGGGGGTCGGATCGCCGCCGATCTTGTCCTGACAATCAAGCACCGCCGCGGAGCGGGTCGCAGAGCGGGTAAAGGCCCCCGCCATCGCAGTGCCGGGTGCCAAGCTGACCAAGAGCACATCGGTGCGATTCTGATAGCGCACCCCGGCCTCGGTGGTGGCAAAGCTGACGCCACCAATCACCGGCAGCGTGGGAAATCCCGCCGGGGCAAGCGGGGATAGCGGCGGTTTGGCACCCATGGCTCAGTTCTCCAGCAAGTCGGTTTGGTTGATCACGGCCGGGTCCATGGTGCTACTGTCGGAGCGCACAATCTCGGTTGCGGCCTCGCGTTCGGTCATGAAGGCATTGAATGCGTCGCGGCGCAGGGTGTTCGCCAAATCCTCGCGCACCGCATCGAGCGTTGGGCGTTCCTTGACGCGAGTCTCGTTGAGTTGGATCACATGCCAGCCGAATTGCGTCTGCAACGGGGCGGAAACGTCTCCGACCTCGAGGGCTGCAACCGCCGCAAAGAACTCTGGCACCATCACGCCATCACCGAACCAGCCCAGATCGCCGCCCGAGGGGCCGGACGGGCCGGTGGAATGCTCTTGCGCGAGTGCTGCGAAATTTGCGCCGCCTTCCAACTCCGCCACCAACTTTTGCGCCTCTTCTTCGGTCTCGACGAGGATATGCGCGGCCTTGTATTCGGTCTGATCCTCTTGCCCCGCATATTGCGCGTCATAGGCGGCTTGCAGGCGCTCTTCGGTCATGTCGGCGTTGACCACACCTTCGGCCACATCGGCGGCCAGCACGGCGCGGCGCTCGTTCTCGAGCCGGAGAGCGGCGGCGCGGGACATCTCGCCGTCATGTGCCTGCACCAGCAATTCCTGCTGGATGAGCTGTTCGAGCACGCCGCTGAACAACGCATCGGGGGGTGTCTGATCAAATTGCTCGGGCAGGGCCGCACGCACCGCCAGCATATGCCCAAGGGTGATGTCGGTGCCGCCAACGGTGGCCATCACCGTTTCGGGGCTGGGGGTATCCTGGGCTGTGGCGGGAGAGGTGAGGGCCAGTCCGGTGACCAGTATGGTGGTGGAAAAGAGGGTGCGGAGCATGAAATCATCCTTTGGTGTGGTGCGCAGGGCGCGGGTGCGCGGGTGCGCAGCGTTGACACTCAACCGGCTGGCCCTTACATCGCCTTGAGACCAAGGCAGAACCGCCGTCTTGCGCCCGTTTTAGGGTGGTGCGGCAAGAGGGGCAAGCGGTTGCCTGTCACGGATAGTCAAAACACCGGAACGGATAGAACATGTTGGGTATTGGAACGGTCGCCAAAAAGATCTTCGGCACCCCGAATGACCGCAAGATCAAGGCGACACGGCCGCTGATCGCAAAGATCAACGCGCTGGAGCCCGAATATCAGGCGCTGAGCGATCAGGCGCTGATTGACAAGACCGCAGAATTCCGCAGCCGTATTGCCGGGGGCGAGACCCTTGATGCGATCCTGCCAGAAGCCTTTGCCAATTGCCGCGAGGGTGCGCGCCGGGCCTTGGGGCTGCGCGCGTTCGATGTTCAGCTCAAGGGCGGGATATTCCTGCATCAGGGCAACATTGCCGAAATGAAGACCGGCGAGGGCAAGACGCTGGTCGCGACCTTTCCCGCCTATCTCAACGCGCTGTCGGGCAAGGGCGTGCATATCGTCACGGTCAACGACTATCTGGCAAAGCGCGATGCCGAATGGATGGGCAAGGTGTTTGCCGCGCTCGGCATGACGACCGGCGTGGTCTATCCCCAGCAACCCGAGTCCGAGAAAAAGGCGGCCTATGCCGCCGACGTGACCTATGCCACCAACAACGAACTTGGCTTTGATTATCTGCGCGACAACATGAAATCCTCGCTCGAGGACATGAACCAGCGCGGGCATAATTTCGCCGTGGTCGACGAGGTGGACAGTATCCTGATCGACGAGGCGCGCACGCCTTTGATCATCTCGGGTCCCAGTCAGGATCGCAGCGGTCTCTATCAGTCGATCAACACGCTGATCCAGGAAGTGCAGGACGATCATTACAAGCTGGATGAGAAGACCCGCAACGTCACCTTTACCGACGAGGGCAACGAGTTTCTCGAAAACCTGCTCAGTGTGCGCGGCGTGCTGCCCGAGGGGCAATCGCTCTATGATCCCGAGAGCACGACCATCGTGCACCACGTCAATCAGGCGCTGCGCGCGCACAAGCTCTTTACCAAGGACAAGGATTACATCGTCCGGGGCGGCGATGTGGTGCTGATCGACGAATTCACCGGGCGGATGATGGCCGGACGGCGTCTGTCGGACGGGTTGCATCAGGCAATCGAGGCCAAGGAAGGCTGCACTATTCAGCCCGAGAACGTGACCTTGGCGCAGGTGACATTCCAGAACTATTTCCGCCTTTATGAGCGGCTGTCGGGCATGACCGGCACCGCGCTGACCGAGGCCGAGGAATTTGGCGAGATTTACGGGCTGGGTGTGGTCGAAGTGCCGACCAACCGCCCCATCGCACGGATCGACAAGGATGACGCGGTTTACCGCACCGCGCGCGAGAAATACGACGCGATTGTCGAGGCCATTCGCACGGCCTCTGAAAAGGGGCAGCCGACACTGGTGGGCACCACCTCGATCGAGAAATCCGAGAACCTGAGCAAATTGCTGACTGAGGCGGGCATTGCCCATAACGTGCTCAACGCCCGTCAGCATGAGAAAGAGGCGCAGATCGTCGCAGATGCCGGCAAGCTGGGCGCGGTGACAATCGCCACCAACATGGCCGGGCGCGGCACCGACATCAAGCTGGGCGGCAATGTCGAGTTCAAGATCATGGAGGCCATCGCCGCCGATCCCGAGGCCGACCCCGAAGAGATCCGCACGCGGATCGAATCCGAACATGCCGCCGATGAAGAGGCGGTCAAGGCCGCTGGCGGGCTCTTTGTTCTGGCCACCGAGCGGCACGAGAGCCGCCGCATCGACAATCAGCTGCGCGGCCGCTCTGGCCGTCAGGGCGATCCTGGCAAATCCGCCTTCTTCCTCAGCCTTGAGGATGATCTGATGCGGATTTTCGGATCCGAGCGGCTGGAAAAGGTGTTGGCGACGCTGGGCATGAAGGAAGGCGAGGCGATCATTCACCCTTGGGTGAACAAATCGCTGGAGCGCGCACAGGCCAAGGTCGAGGGGCGCAATTTTGACATCCGCAAGCAGCTCTTGAAGTTCGACGACGTGATGAACGAGCAGCGCAAGGTGATCTTCAAGCAGCGGCTCGACATCATGAAGGCCGCCGATCTGAGCGAGATCATCAAGGATATGCGCGGCGAGGTGATCGACGATCTGGTCGATCAGTACATGCCGCCCAAGACCTATGCCGATCAGTGGGATACCCACGGGCTCTATGCGGCGGTGATCGAAAAACTCAGCATGGATCTGCCGGTGATCGACTGGGCCGCCGAAGAAGGCGTGGACGACGAAGAGATCGTCGAGCGGCTGGAAAAGGCCGCCGATGAGATGATGGCGGCCAAGGCGGCGCAATTTGGCCCCGAGAGCATGCGGATGATCGAAAAGCAGGTGCTCTTGCAGACCATCGACGGCAAGTGGCGCGAGCATCTCTTGACGCTGGAACATCTGCGCAGCGTTGTCGGCTTTCGCGGGTATGCGCAGCGCGATCCGCTGAATGAATACAAGAACGAGGCGTTCCAACTGTTCGAAAACATGCTCGACAGCCTGCGCATGGATGTGACCCAAAAGCTGGCGCAGATCCGTCCCATGACCGAGGGTGAACAGCAGCAGTTGATGCAGGAAATGGCGGAACAGCGCGCGGCGATGATGGCGGCGGCAGACACCGGCGAGCCTGCGGAAGTCAACGAGAGCGCCGCCTCCGGCTTTGATGAAGCTGACCCTGCGACATGGGGCAATCCGGGGCGCAACGATCCCTGCCCCTGTGGATCGGGCAAGAAATTCAAGCATTGTCACGGGCGGCTGGCCTAGGCCGCCCGCCCGATTGCCACCTATTCCCTGCCATACCGGGGCCATTTTTCAGCGTTACCTCTTCCGAGACAATTGGTGTGTCAGGGAGAACGGTATGTCCAAGGTCCGACGTTACATCACCGCAGGCGGAACGCTCGCCTGTGCGCTGGGGATCGGGTATTTCATGCAGGCGGGCGCGCAGGTTCCTGCGCAGAACGCTGCGATGATCCCCACCTCGGGTCTCGAGACTCCGGTTGAAATCACCCAGATCGAGCTGACTTCGGCAGAGGCGGTGCCACCGATGACCGCGCCAGAGCCTGTGGCCCTGCCCGCAGCCCCTGTGACGCTTGTGGTGGCTCAGGATGCGCCATTGACCGACGCGCTACCCGAGGAAGAGGCCGTGCCAAGTTTCGCCTGCGACTACAGCATGCAGGCGCGCGCCTTGGCCGCCGCGATGGTCGAGGTGACGTTGAGCGCACCCTGTCAGCCCAACACCGGGTTCACCCTGCACCACAATGGTATGATGTTCACGGCTGTGACCGATGATCAGGGCCAGAGCACGCTCAACGTGCCGGCCTTGGCCGAGTCAGCGGTGTTCATCGCGGCCTTCGAGGACGGTCAGGGCGCGCTTGCCAGTGTGTCAGTGGATACGCTGGCGCTCTATGATCGCTATGTCGTGCAATGGCGCGGCGGTGCGGCGCTGCATGTGCATGCGCTGGAGTATGGCGCAGAGTTCGGCGCGGCGGGTCATGTCTGGGCGCAGGCCGAACAGGACATGACGCGCGCGGCCTCGGGCGATGGCGGCTTTCTGACCCAACTGGGCGAGCGGGATATGGATCAGGCGCTGCACGCCGAGGTCTATACCTTTCCGACCGGCACGGCGGCACGCCAAGGCGCGGTACAGGTGCAGGTCGAGGCCGAGGTGACCGCCGGGAATTGCGGGCGCGATCTTGAGGCGCAATCCATCGCAACCGGCGACACCGGGCTTGAAGTGCAGGATATTGTGCTCGCGATGCCCGATTGTGAGGGGGTCGGTGACTTTCTTGTGTTGAAAAACCTGTTCAATGACCTGAAGATCGCCTCCAACTAAGGCAAGGTCTTGCAGGGGGCGAGTGATGACAAAGATGCGTGCGGCGATCCTCGCCGCACTTTCATTTATAATGGCATTTGTGATCGCTCCGGGTCGCGCTCTGGCGCAGGATGTCACGCTGCGGTCGCATGATGGCTCGGTCGAGATTTCCGGCAATTTGCTGGGCTTCGACGGAGAGTTCTACCGCGTTGACACGATTTACGGTGAATTGACGGTCGATGGGTCGGGTGTCGGCTGCGAGGGGCCGGGGTGTCCGGATCTGGAACATTACGTGGCGCGGCTGATCTTTTCCGGCGCGCCGACGATTGGCCGGGTGTTGATGCCCGCGCTGATCGAGGCCTTTGCCATTCGCGGCGATTACGATGTCACACGCGAGGATCTGAGCGCGCAGGAGGTGCGTTTCGCGCTGCATCAGGGGGAGACGGGCGTTCTGATCGGCGAATTCCTCTTTCGCATGACCAATACAGATGAGGGTTTTGCCGATCTTTTGACGGATGAGGCTGATATCGCCATGACCCTGCGCGAGGCGCGGCAGGACGAGATCACGCGCGCGCGAGAGGCGGGATTGGGCAATCTGGCGGCGCAGGGACAGGTGCGGGTGCTGGCGCTCGATGCGCTGATTCCGGTCGTGGCCCCCAGCAATCCGGTGCAGGGCATCAGCCTGCGCCAACTGGCACGGGTGCTGTCGGGCGAGATCACCAATTGGGCCGATCTGGGCGGGCCGGATGCGCCGATTGACGTGCATCTGTGGGATGCGACCACCGGCATCGGGCAGGCCAGTGTGGATCAGGTGTTGCGCCCCGAAGGCCGGCAGGTGCTGGACCGGGCGATGCGTCATGCCGATGGCGCGGCCTTTGCCGAGGTGGTGTCGCGGGATCCCTTCGCGCTTGGGCTGACGACGCGCTCGGAACAGGGCAACACCTGGGAACTGGCGCTGACGGGTGACTGCGGTTTTGCCCTCAGCGCCACGCGCCGCGCCGTCAAGACCGAGGATTATCCGCTGACTGCGCCGCTCTTTATCTATCTGCCGGCGCGGCGACTGCCCAAGCTGGGGCGTGAATTCATGACCTATCTGCGCGATCCCTCGGCACAGTTGGTGATCCGGCGCGCCGGTTTCGTGGATCAAACCCCCGAGGAAATCGAGATCAACGCCCAAGGCGACCGGTTTGCCAATGCGATTGCGCAGGCGGGCGCGGAATTGGGGCTGGACGAGTTGCAGCGCATGGTGCGGGTGCTGGGACCGCTCAAGCGGCTGACCACGACCTTTCGATTCGAGGCCGGATCAGTGCGGCTTGATGCGCAATCACGCTCGAACGCCGAGCAATTGGCGCGGGCGATGGAACTGGGGCATTATGATGCACGGCGGCTTGTCTTTGTCGGCTTTTCCGATGGCGACGGACCAGCGGGCACCAATCGAGACATCGCCCTGCGCCGCGCCGAGACCGTGCGGCGCGCTGTGGTGCGCGCCGCCGAGACCGCCAATCTGGAGCGGATCAAGCTCGAGCTGGAGGCCTTTGGCGAGGCGATGCCGATGGCCTGCGACGACACCGCCTGGGGGCGGCAGGTGAACCGGCGCGTCGAGGTTTGGGTGCGCTGACCCGGCTCAGAGATAGCCTGCGGACCGAAAGCTGACCTCAACGGATTTGCCGATCACGATATGATCATGCAGCGCGAGGCCAAGCGCCTCTGCGGCGGTCTGGAGCTGTCGCGTCATGTCGATATCGGCGGCCGAGGGCGTGGGATCGCCCGAGGGGTGGTTATGCGCCAGAATGAGCGCGCTGGCATTCAATTGCAGGGCGCGTTTGACCACCTCACGCGGATAGACGGGCACGTGATCGACGGTGCCGCGCGCCTGTTCCTCATCCGCGATGAGGATATTCTTGCGGTCGAGGTAAAAGACGCGGAACTGTTCGATCTCGGCATGGGCCATGGTGGTGTGGCAATAGTCGAGTAGCGCGTCCCAAGAGGACAGCACCTGACGCCGCAGCACACGGGCGCGGGCCAGACGATGCGCTGCCGCCTCAACGATCTTGAGCTCGACCGCCACCGCCTCGCCAATGCCGGGCAGGGCAGTCAGCCGCTCCAGCGGGGCCGAGATGACCCCGTTGAAATCCCCGAACTGGCTGAGCAGCGCATGTGCCAGCGGTTTCGCATCACGGCGCGGGATGGCCCGAAAGAGCACAAGTTCCAGAAGCTCGTAATCCGGCATCGCGGCCGCGCCCCCATGCAGGAACCGGCTGCGCAACCGGCTGCGATGATCGCGGATGTAAGAGGGCAGTTTCTCAGGCGCGGTCGCCTCTGCCGCGTCGCAGGCAAAGAGGGGCAGGGGCATGTCGGAAAAGGCACGGGCTTTGCTCATGCGCCCAGCTTGCCGCAAGAGCCTTAGCAAGTGGTTAACGCGCGCGGGACAAATGTAAAAACCCGGCCTGCTCGGGCCGGGTTTGACTTAGCTCTTCATCGAATCCCAAAAACTCCGGACCGAAGAGAAAAAGCTCTTGCTCTCGGGGTTGTTATCCTCGCTCAGCGCCTCGAATTCACGCAAGAGCTCGGTCTGGCGCGCGGTGAGGTTGACGGGCGTTTCCACCGCCATCTCGATGAACATGTCACCATGCGTGCCGCCGCGCAGGGCGGGCATGCCCTTGGCGCGCAGACGCATCTGGCGGCCCGATTGCGAGCCTGGCGGGATTTTGACACGGCTGCGACCGCCGTCGATGGTCGGCACCTCGATATCGCCGCCAAGTGCCGCCTTGGTCATCGAGACCGGCACGCGGCAAAAGAGGTTGGTGTCGTCACGCTCAAAGAGGTCGTGCTTGGCCACGTCGATGAAGATATAGAGATCTCCCGCTGGACCGCCCCGCATGCCCGCCTCACCCTCACCGGCAAGCCGGATACGCGTGCCGGTTTCCACCCCGGCCGGAATGTTGACCGAGAGCGCGCGATCCTTTTGGACGCGGCCCTGACCCTGACAGACCTTGCAGGGGTTCTTGATGATCTGACCCAGACCGCCGCAGGTGGGACACGTCCGCTCGACGGTAAAGAAACCCTGCTGCGCGCGCACCTTGCCCATGCCAGAGCAGGTCGGGCAGGTGGTCGGCTGTGCGCCGCCCTCGGCCCCGGACCCCTCGCAGGCGTCACAGGGGACTGCCGAGGGCACCTTGATGGTCTTTTGCAGGCCGGAATAGGCCTCTTCCAGCGTCACGCGCAGGTTATAGCGCAGGTCGGCGCCACGGGCCGCGCGTTGCCGCCCGCCGCCGCGCCCACCGCCGCCCATGAAATCGCCAAAGAGGTCGTCGAACACATCCGAGAAGGCAGAGGCGAAATCGCCCTGCCCCGCGCCGCCAGCATAGCCACCGGGGCGCGCGCCGCCATTGCCCATTCCGCCCTCAAACGCGGCATGGCCAAAGCGGTCATAGGCCGCTTTCTTCTCGGCGTCCTTGAGCACGTCATAGGCCTCACCGGCCTCCTTGAACTGGCGTTCGGAGTCGGGGTTGTCGGAATTGCGGTCGGGGTGAAGTTCCTTGGCCTTCTTGCGATAGGCCTTTTTGATATCATCGGCCGAGGCGCCCTTGGACAACCCGAGCACTTCGTAATAGTCACGTTTGGCCATCGGGGATCTCCTTGGTATGACCCTTCAAGGGCCGGTCGACATCTCTGCCAAACCGGCCCTCGCTGGGTTCAAAACGGCCTCAGGCGCGTTTGTTGTCGTCGAGATCCTCAAAGTCGGCGTCAAGGATATCATCCTCATCGCCGCCACGATCCGCCGCGCGCGGCTCATCGTCGGGCTCGCTCTGGCTGGACTTGTAGATCGCCTCACCCAGTTTCATCGACGCTTCGGCCACGTTCTGAATGCCGGACTTGATCTTGCCGACATTGTCGGTCTCAAGCTCGTCCTTGAGCGCGGCAATGGCCAATTCGATCGCCTCGACGGTGGTCGGATCGACCTTGTCGCCATGTTCCTCGATCGACTTTTCGGTCGAGTTGATGAGGCTTTCGGCCTGATTGCGGGCCTCGACCAGTTCGCGACGGGCCTTGTCGGACTCGGCATTCTCTTCGGCGTCCTTGATCATCTTTTCGATGTCGTCGTCCGAGAGGCCGCCCGAGGCCTGGATCGTGATCTTCTGTTCCTTGTTGGTGCCCTTGTCCTTGGCGGACACGGACACGATGCCATTGGCGTCGATGTCGAATGTCACCTCGATCTGGGGCATGCCGCGCGGCGCGGGCGGGATGTGTTCCAGATTGAACTGGCCCAGCATCTTGTTGTCCGCCGCCATTTCCCGCTCGCCCTGGAACACACGGATCGTCACCGCCGATTGGTTGTCCTCTGCGGTCGAGAAGATCTGGCTCTTGTTCGTCGGAATGGTTGTGTTGCGGTCAATGAGGCGGGTGAACACGCCGCCCAAAGTTTCAATCCCGAGCGACAGCGGGGTCACATCGAGCAGCACCACATCCTTGACATCACCCTGAAGCACACCGGCCTGAATGGCGGCACCCATGGCAACCACCTCATCGGGGTTCACACCCTTATGCGGCTCTTTGCCAAAGAACTTGGTCACTTCTTCGACGACGCGGGGCATGCGGGTCATACCACCCACCAGAACCACCTCGTCAATGTCGGCAGCAGTCAGGCCCGCATCCTTGAGCGCGGCCTTGCAGGGCTTGAGCGAGGCGGCGATGAGATCATTCACCAGACTCTCAAGTTTGGCACGGGTCAGTTTGACCACCATGTGCAGCGGCTGGCCATTGGAGCCCATCGAAATGAACGGCTGGTTGATCTCGGTCTGGCTGCTGGAGCTGAGCTCGATCTTGGCCTTCTCGGCGGCTTCCTTGAGGCGCTGCAGCGCCATCTTGTCCTTGGTCAGGTCGACGCCGTGCTCTTTCTTGAACTCGTCGGCAAGGTAGTTGACGATGCGCATGTCAAAGTCTTCACCGCCGAGGAAGGTGTCGCCGTTGGTGGATTTCACTTCGAACAGACCATCGTCAATCTCGAGGATGGTCACGTCGAATGTGCCGCCACCAAGGTCATAGACCGCGATGGTGTGGGTCTCTTGCTTGTCCAGCCCATAGGCCAGCGCTGCGGCGGTTGGCTCGTTGATGATGCGCAGCACCTCGAGACCGGCGATTTTACCGGCGTCCTTGGTGGCCTGACGCTGGGCGTCATTGAAATAGGCGGGCACGGTGATGACGGCCTGCGTCACCTCTTCGCCAAGATAGCTCTCGGCGGTTTCCTTCATCTTGCCGAGGATGAAGGCGGAAATCTGCGAGGGTGAATATTTCTCGTCACGCGCCTTGACCCAGGCATCACCATTGCCGCCGTCGATGACGGTGAACGGCATGTTCTTCTTGTCCTTAGCGAGAAACGAGTCGTCTGCACGACGACCGATCAGGCGCTTGACACCAAAGATGGTGTTCTCTGGGTTGGTCACAGCCTGCCGCTTGGCGGGCTGGCCGACGAGACGTTCAGTTTCAGTGAATGCGACGATCGAGGGCGTTGTGCGCGCACCCTCAGAGTTTTCAATCACGCGGGCCTGAGAGCCGTCCATGATCGCGACGCAGCTGTTGGTGGTGCCGAGGTCAATACCAATAACTTTGGCCATGTTGTTCGATCCCTTCTAACTTAGGCGATATGACAGAGGCCCGACCCGTTCCGGCATCCGGCCCCCGGTGAATGACAGGTCTGCCAATGGCATGACCAGTGTTTCCGGGCGTATATAGGCAGGGGAATGTGCCCCTGCAAGCGGTCGCTGTCGGGCTAATTCTCAAATTTGGTCCAAATTGGCCCTGTGTGAGGCAAAAGGAGGCATGCGATGACAGAGCCCACGCTGATCCTGAGGGATTTCGCGATCTACAAGGACTGGCTTAACCCGCAGATGCAGGCCGATCTGGTAACGGAGTTGCGCGATGTGGTGGCACAGGCTCCGCTCCTGCAGCCGGTCACGCCCTCTGGCAAAGCCATGAGCGTGCGCATGACCTCTGCGGGGCGCTATGGCTGGATCAGCGACCGGGGCGGCTATCGCTATGCGCGTCAGCACCCCCAAGGCATGGGGTGGCCTGCGATCCCCGCACAGGTGCTGGAGATCTGGCAGGCATTGGTCAGCGATGTGCGGATGCCCGACTGCTGCCTGATCAATTTCTATGCGCCGGGGGCGCGGATGGGGATGCATCAGGACCGCGACGAGGCTGATTTCAACTGGCCGGTTTTGTCGGTCTCTCTGGGGGATGATGCGCTGTTTCGCATCGGCACGCTGGCGCGCGGGGGCAAGACCGAATCGCTCTGGCTCAATTCCGGCGATGTGGTGGTGATGGGCGGTGCCGCGCGGCTGGCGTATCACGGGGTGGACCGGATCAGACCGGGCAGTTCCAGCCTTTTGCGCGGGGGCGGGCGGATCAATCTCACCTGTCGCGTGGTGGAGTGATCCCGGACCTGCGCGGCAGGCATAAAAAAGGCCTTGTCCGCAGCCTATTGGCGGACAAGACCCGTGTTGCGAGGCACAAACGTGTCAGGCGTTGACCGACAGGCGTTCTATCTCTTCCTTGATCTTGAGTTTCTGTTTTTTCAGCTCCGCAATCTCTAGCGTGCTGCTGCCCGGCGCGCGCTGCGCCCGTTCCACTTGTTCCGAGAGCGCGTAATGTTTCTTCTTCAGTTCTTCAATATGCGAACTCAAGCTCATGGGCAGTCTCCTCTGTGTGGTGGGTGTCTATTCGACATGGGAAGTGCATCACATTTTTACAATACTGTCACGCTGCACCTGCAAACTGCGCGGTGTACTGCCTGCGGCATTTTAGATAAATTATGCGGGGAAAGGCAGCGCTGCCGCATTCCTGAGCACATCCGAGGTGGGAGCGGTGTAATCTTCGCCATCTTGCCCATGGTCGTGCCCGGCGTGAAGCAGCCAACCGTCGTGCAGCCGCAGCGCGGCGCGGCCACCCTTGCGCCCGCGGACCAGAATCAGCCGCGCGGCACGGCCCCGGCGCGGAATCAGCGGCAAGATCTCGAGGCTTCCCAGATGCGCCGCCATCGTCGCGAGAAAATCCGGCAATCGTTCGGCCCGCTGAATAAGCGTCACGGTGCCGCCCGCGCGCGTGCGCCGCGCGGCCGCGCGCACCCAATCCG
>NZ_LADY01000044.1:0-12204 GCF_000961715.1 Roseovarius sp. BRH_c41
CCCGGATAGGGCACACCGGCGGCGGCGCGGCCCTCGACCAGCGACAGGATCTGATCGCCGGTGGTCAGGCTGGCGTGGGCAAAGCCGTAGCCGTCCACGGCGGTGTTCGCCTCGGGCGGATTGGCGCGGGGGGCCGTGACGGGTGCTGCCAGAACGCGGCCAAGCGCCTGCGCCAACGGCGCGCGGGTCTGGCCCACCACGGGACGCAGCCGGTCGCGCAAGAGGGCGAGTGCATCGTCCACAGGCGTCCAGTCCACGCCAGCGGGCAGCGCAAAGCAATCGTTGCGTAGGGGCGGCGGTCTGAGCGGGTCATCGGCGGCGGCGATCAACTCTGCCTGATATCCCAACCCCAGAATCCAGCCCTCCTCGGGGGCATCTACCGCCAGCATCTCGGACAGCCGGTCCTGCGGCACGCGGGCCAGCGCGCGCGCCAAGAGCCGCACCTGATGCGCGTCGCGGATGCCTCCCTGCGCCTCGGCGCGTTTGACGGCGGCATTGATCAGCCCCGGCCAGATTTCGACCAGCGCCACGGGCTTGTCCAGCACCTCGAACGGCCAGACGGACACCTGCCCGTAGAACCTGCGCCGCAACCGATTGAGCACCGGCAGCCCGGTCAGCATCTGCCCGCCCACAGCCCCCGCGCCGCCCATCTGCCAGCAGGTGAAGGCCCCCGGCGCCCGCGCCTCTGCGGCGCGCCGCTCGTCCATGCCATGACCCGCGCGCGTATCCTTGCGCGGCAAGCCCTCAATCTCGCGCTTCAGTCCGTTGAACCAGAACGGTCCCACGCCGGGAAAGCGGCCGTTGATCTCGGCCGCCACGTCAAAGCGGTTATTGCCGTCCGGCGCGTCCTCGATCACCGTTTCCAGCCAATCCCAGACCGCAAAGGGATTGTCGCACCCGGTCAGACCCTGTGCAAATCCCGCCGGAAATCCAAAAGGAAAATCCACCCCGATGAGCAGTCTGCGCCCCGCTGCAAGCTCTGCCTTGATCAGGACCACAAGCGCCGCTTCGGCCTCTGCCCGGTTGCGCAGATAGAGGGGAGGCTCCTCCGTCCCGTGGCGCGTGACCCCGAGCCAGATCGCATCCCGACACGGGCGCGGGCCGGTATCCTTGGCCCCCGACCAATCCAGCATCGCAAAGGTGTCGAACGGGGTCACAATCCCACCTCGGCCAGAATGAAATCGGCAATCGCCTTGGTGTCGTTGAGGTCAAAGAGCGGACGGTCGATTTCAAGTGCTGTATCGCTGGCCACCGCGCGGATGGTGGGATCATCGGTGGCAATCAACGGATTGCCGGTCTCGGCCCGAAACGCCTCGACCTTGGGGTGGCGGTCACGCTTGTAGCCCTCGACCAGAACCAGATCGACCGGGGCGAGTTTCTGCAGGAGGGTTTCGAGGCTGGGTTCCTCAGCCTCGCGCAGTTCATGCATCAGGGCAAAGCGGTTGCGCGAAGCCAAGAGGACCTCGGTTGCGCCTGCGACGCGGTGGCGATGGCTGTCTTTGCCGGGTTGGTCCACGTCAAAGCTGTGATGCGCGTGTTTCACGGTCGAGACAGTATAGCCGCGCCCGGTGATCTCGGCCACAAGCCGCTCCATCAGCCCGGTTTTGCCAGCGTTCTTCCAGCCGGTGACGCCGTATATCCTCATGCTGCTGCTCTCCTGCGTGCCACGTCGAGATCTTCGGGCGTGTTGACGTTGAAAAAGGGATCAAGGGCGTCGTCGAACACCGCCTCGCGCCCGTGGTGTTTGTCGGTCCAGATCACCACTTTGCGCAGCCCGTCCAAGAGCGCCGCGCGCAGGTCGTGGCGTAGCGCCGTGGGCCAGAGGCCGAAGGTGGGATGTCGGATGAGGCCGCTGCCGCTCATGGATTTGGTGTCCGTATCGCCGCGCGGAGTGGCGGCAAGGACGAGGGGGTGGGTCATGCCCTCTGCCGTCTGTGTCAGATGCGCGACCAGATCGGTCGGGAAAAACGGCGTGTCGGCTGCGACGGTGACGATTATGTCGGCCCCCTGCCCCGCCGCCCAGTCAAGCCCGGCGAGCACGCCCACCAGCGGCCCGGCGAAACCGGGGATGGGATCGGGCAGAACCGGCAGGCCGAAGGCCTCAAAGCGGGCGGGCTCGCCATTGGCGTTGAGCGCCATCGTCCCCACCTGCGAGGCCAGACGGTTGATCACGTGCGCAAGGATCGGGCGCTCATCAAGCGGCAAAAGCCCCTTGTCGCCGCCCCCCATGCGCGTGGCCTGACCGCCCGCAAGTATGACCCCGAGGGGACGGCTCATACGTCTGCCCCTTTGCGGCGGTGTTTCTTGTCCTCATCCCCTACGCTGTCGGGGTCTGCATCGCGCAGGAGGCGGTCATCACCGGAAAGGCAGACAAAGCGTTTGCCGCGCATCCGGCCTATCAGCGTCAATCCCACTTGGCGCGCAATCTCGACCCCCCAAGCGGTAAAACCGGAGCGCGAGGCGAGCACCGGAATCCCCATCATCGCGGTCTTGATTACCATTTCCGAGGTCAGACGCCCGGTGGTGTAGAGGAGTTTATCGCCCGCCTCGACGCCCTCGCTCAGCATCCAGCCCGCGATCTTGTCCACAGCGTTGTGGCGGCCCACATCCTCCATATAGACCAGCGGGCGGTTGCCCTGACAGAGCACGGTGCCGTGAATCGCCCCCGCCTCCAGGTAAAGCGAGGGGGTGCGGTTGATCACGCTGGCCAGCGCGTAGAGATCGGAGGTCTTGACTGTCACGGCAGGCAGGGTCACGCCCTCGAGCCCCTCCATCATATCGCCAAAGACAGTGCCCACGGCGCAGCCGCTGGTGCGGGTCTTCTTCTTGAGCTTTTCCTCATAGTTGGTCTGGCCATCGGTGCGCACGACCACAGTTTCCAACTCTTCGTCATAGTCCACGCCTAAGACCGTTTCTTGCGGTCCGAGCATGCCCTGATTGCGCAGGAAGCCAAGCGCCAGATATTCGGGATAATCGCCAATCGTCATGGCGGTCACGATTTCCTGCGCGTTGAGGAAAATCGTGAGCGGGCGTTCCTCGACCACCGAGATTTGCGTGCGATTGCCGTCATGGTCCATGCCCTCGACCGAACGGGTCAGACGGGGGGCTGCGGGATCGGGCGCGATGAGATAAGACAGGAGGTCGTCGGTGGTGGCCAATTGCATCTCCTTCTGGCATTGGGTAGGCGGTGTCAGAGCACGGGGGCAACTTAGGGGCAAGCGGTGCATAGGCAAACCACCAATTCGACCTATTGGCAAGGCGTGCGCGACGGCGCGCCCTTCATTCTGGTGATTGTCCCGTTTTCGCTGCTCTTTGGCGTGGTGGCGACAGAAGCCGGGCTGAACGTGTTTGAAACGCTCAGCTTTTCGGTTCTTGTGATCGCCGGGGCGGCGCAATTCACGGCGCTGCAACTGCTCAGCGATGGCGCGCCTACGGCGATTGCGCTTATTTCAGCCTTGGCGGTCAATCTGCGGATGGCGATGTATTCGGCCTCGCTCACGCCCTATATCGGCGGGGCGAGTTTGGGACAGCGGGCACTGGCCGCCTATTTCACGGTGGATCAGAGCTATGCCTGTGCGATTGTGAAATTCGAGCAGAACCCCGATTGGACGGTGCCGCAGCGGTTGGGGTATTTCTTTGGGGTGGTCACGCCGATCTGTCCGCTCTGGTATATCTTTACGCTGGTGGGGGCGCTGGTGGGCACCTCGATTCCCGAGGGGTTGGCGCTCGATTTTGCGCTGCCGATCACCTTTCTTGCGATGATTGCGCCGATGCTGCGCACGCCGGCGCATCTGGCGGCGGCGTTTGTGTCTGTGACCTTGGCGCTAATCTTTGCCTTCCTGCCCTATAACCTCGGGCTGCTGGTCGCGGGCCTTGCGGGCATGATGACTGGCGCGCAGGTCGAGCTGTTGCTTGAGCGGCGCAAGGAGGCGCGTTTGCCATGATCGACAAGACAAGCCTCTGGATCGTGATTGTGTTGCTCGGACTCGGTAGTTTTGGGCTGCGGTTTGTGTTTACCGGGCTGATCGGTGACCGGCCCCTGCCCGCGTGGCTGTTGCGGCATCTGCGCTATACGGCGGTCGCGGTTCTGCCCGGATTGGTGGCACCTTTGGTGGTCTGGCCAGCAGCCACGGGCGGCACGCTGGATGCGCCGCGCATGGCGGCGGCGGCGGTGACGTTGATTGCGGGCTATGTGCTGCGCAATGTGATCGTGGCGATTCTTCTGGGTGCCGTGACGCTCTATGGTGGGCTGGCGCTGATGGGGCAGATCTGAAGCGGCGATGTCAGGCGAAGATTTGCGCTGCGTGCTCGGCCATGTAAATGCGCAACCACGGCGTATAGCGGGTGGGATGCATGCGGATCGCGGCATAGAGCGCGTTGAGCGAAATCCAGCGGGTGTCCATCACCTCTTCGGGATGCGGCGACAGGGCGCAGCGCGCAGGCAGGCGACACATGAACATATCCACGACCTCATGCTCGGTCAGCCCGCCGCCGACATCGGCGCGGTACTCAACCTGATCACGGTGGGTTAGGGTAAGGCCGGTGATGCCCAATTCCTCGGACAGCCTGCGATGCGCGCAGGCGAGCGGGTCTTCGCCCCAATGCGGATGCGTGCAACAGGTGTTGGCCCAGAGGCCGGGGGTATGATATTTTTCCAAGGCGCGACGCTGGATCAATAGATCCTCGCCCGCCATGACAAAGACCGACACCGCCTTGTGCCGCAAGCCGCGTTGATGCGCCTCGAGCTTATCGACAGCAACAAGATCGCCGCCGATCCATGTGGGGATGAGCGCGGTCATACGCGGGTGGCGGAGACCAGCCGCGTCAGATGGGCGAGGTTCTTCAACCCGATCTTGAGATGCGCCATCGGTCGCGCCCGCACCAGTTTCTTGTTCATATAGGCCTCGAATGTCAGCCGCTGCACGTCGACGTCATGGCAGAGCGAGACAAACCGCTCGCGCCGCTCGTCAGACTTATAATAGGCATTCTGCATCGAGGCCAGAACCCGGAATACGGTTTTATGGTCGCGCATGAAGAGTTGACGGGCCAATTTGAGATCGCGTGTGCGACCGGAGGCGAGGCAGGCGCTGGCGGCTGTCGCGGCAACCCGGCCACCCACCATGGCGTAGTAGATGCCCTCGCCCGAGGACGGAGCGACGACACCCGCGGCGTCGCCTGCCAACACGACGTCACGGCCATTGTCCCAGCAGTCCATCGGTTTGAGGGGAATCGGTGCACCCTCGCGGCGGATGGTCGGGCAATCGGTCAGGCCGGAGGCCGCACGCAGATCGGCGGTGGCCTGTTTGAGATCCACGCCCTTGACCATTGAGCCCATGCCGACGCTGGCGGATTTGCCATGCGGGAAGACCCAGCCGTAGAAATCCGGCGAAATCGCCCCGTCATAGATCACATCACAGCGTTTTGGGTCATAGGTGGCGGTCGCGGCCGGGGCCTCGATGATCTCGTGATAGGCAATGACATAGGGGATCTTGTCGCCGCCCGGCACCTCGGCACGGGCCACGTTGGAGCGCGCACCATCCGCGCCGATAATCAGGCGGGTGGGCAATGAGCGGTCTTCGCCTGTGGACTTGTCACGGTAAATCACGGCAGGGGTGGCGCCTGTGCGGTCAATGCGCAGATAGGTGCCAGTGGCGCGGATTGCCCCGGCCTGTGCGGCGCGGACGCGCAGAAACTCGTCGAACGCTTCGCGATCCACCATGCCGACAAAGCCGTTCTCGATGGGAATATCGACATGCCGCCCGGTGGGCGAGATCATGCGAGCGGTGGTGATCTTGGCGACGATCTGATCGTCGGGCAGGTGGAAATCGGCAATGAGGCGCGGGGGAATTGCGCCGCCGCAGGGCTTGATCCGTCCGGCGCGATCCAAGAGCGCCACCTTATGCCCCGAGCGGGCCAGATCCTCGGCTGCTGTTGCCCCTGATGGCCCGCCCCCGATTACGACGACATCAAACATGGTCATTCCCCCGGAACAAGTGTCGCGCCCCGGTCGCGACCGTGATCAATCACCCTGAGCGCGAGCAGCGCCGAGAGCACGAAAAGGCCGGCTTCAAAGAGAAAGACCGCGCCAAAGGCTGTTGCATCCGTATTCGAGAGCGCCCGCATGATATCGACGAGAGCGGCGCCAGAGAGACCGCCAAAGCCTGCGGCCATTGCCTGTGCCGCCCCCCAGAGGCCCATGCGTGTGCCTTCGCGGGCCTCGCGCCCCTGCCCTGCCAGAGCCATCATCGCGCCAATCGCGCCCACCGCGAACATTCCGTTGAAGAACCCGAGCACGACGACGATCGGGACGAGTGCCGCCGCCGCGCCCGAGGCCCCGAGCAGCGCAATCGCTGCAAGCGCCGAAGCCGATCCCAAACAGCCCGCCACAACCCAATGCCGGATCGAGCCAAGGCGCAGGCCCGTGGCCGCCACCCCGACGGTCAGCATGCCGAGAAAGACGCCGCCATTCTGCGCGCCAGAGAGTTGGGTGGATTGGCCGGGCGTGAAGCTGAAGACGAGACCGGCATAGGGTTCAAGGATAAGTTCCTGCATGAAATAGGCAGTCATCGACAGAAAAACAAAGATCGTGAAATGCCGCGCCTCGCGCTCACCCCAGATCTCGGCCAGCCCCTCGCGAAAGCGCAGGGGGGCATCGGCGCGGGCGGGCTGAACGCCGACACGCGCCTCAATGCC
This sequence comes from Roseovarius sp. BRH_c41, assembly GCF_000961715.1. Lineage (NCBI taxonomy): Bacteria > Pseudomonadati > Pseudomonadota > Alphaproteobacteria > Rhodobacterales > Roseobacteraceae > Roseovarius > Roseovarius sp. BRH_c41. The sequence goes on from NZ_LADY01000044.1 coordinate 6,694, forward strand.
GTGGATGGCCAGTGCTGTCAGCACGACCGCGCCGACCGCGACGACGCCGACGATTTCGAGCAGCAACGCAGGGCTGTAGGGGTCCAGAAACCCGCCAACAACGGTCGCGGTCACCGCGATGCCGCCGATCATCATGAGCCAGGTGATCGTGGCCGCTGCCGCCCGGCGACGTGGGGCCGTGGCCGTGGCCAAGAGCGCCAGAAGCGAGGTGCCAGAGGCCCCGACCCCCACCCCGATCAGCGCATAGGCAAGGATTGAGAGGGCGAGGCCAAGCGCGAAATGCGACTCCATCACCACGACGCCAAAGGCCGCAAGATAGCCGCCCGAGGCCAGCACCGCCATGCCGCCAATGATCCAGCGGGTGCGATGACCGCTGGTGTCGGAGAGATAGCCCCAATTGGGCCGTGTGATCTGAATCCCGTAATGCAGCGCCACCAAGAGGCCGGGCAGAACGGCGGGCAGCGCCAATTCCACCACCATCAGGCGGTTGAGCGTCGAGGTGGTCAGCACCACGACCGCGCCAAGGCACATCTGCACCAGACCCATGCGAAAGATTTGCAGCCAATTCAGTGTCATCCTGCCCCTCCGACGATGCGGACGGCAAAGGCGGCGATCATCATGCCCGTGACATATGCGGTCACGCCCGTGCCGTTATACCAAGGGGCGCGGCCCTTGGGATCAGAGAGCAGAATACGCATCGCCCAGAATTGGCCAAGGACAAGTATGCCGATTGCGGCGGCATGCCACGGGCGGTCCCATGCAAGCAGCAGGCCGATCACGGCCAGTTGTGGCAGCGCCATGACGATGCAGGCGACGCGCGCCGCGCGCTCTGGTCCGAGCGTGACCGGCAAGGAATTGACGCCGGTCTGGCGGTCACCCTCCAATGCCTTGAAATCATTGAGGGTCATGATGCCATGCGCGCCGATGGCATAGAGGGCGGCAATCAGGATGACCGGCGCGCTCGGCGCGCCAGCGGCCAGGACAGCCGCTCCCGTGAACCATGGCAGGCCCTCATAGCACAGCCCGACAAGGCCCGGCCCCCAGATACCCGATCGCTTGAGGCGCACCGGCTCTGCCGAATAGGCCCAGGCGGCGAGCACTCCGAACACGGTTGCGCCAAAGCCCCAAGGGCCAAGAAATGCCCCCATGATCAGCGCCAAGACCGACATGGCGAGCGCCACCCAGAGACCCCAGCGACCCGGCACGCGACCTGATGGGATTGGGCGATGCGGTTCGTTGATCGCGTCGACATGGCGGTCACACCAGTCATTCGCGGCCTGACTCATGCCGCAGACCACTGGCCCCGCCAGCACCATGCCAAGCACCACCAGCCCCCAATTGCTCAGGGGGGATACGCCCGAGGATATCACCCCGCAGAGGTAGGCCCAGATGGGCGGAAACCATGTGATCGGCTTGATCAGGGTGAGCAGAGCCCGAGGCTCTGGCAGGCGGCGCGCAATGTGTAAAGACTCTGTGACACTCATAGTGTCAATTAAACTATACATTCACCTGTGAGGGAAGCAGTTTCTCGGGCCAAGCGATCACAACGCGGCTTAATCTTCGTCCTGCGCGTTGATCAGACCGAATTTGCGGAGCTTTACATAAAGGCTCTGACGGGAGAGCCCCAGCATTTCCGCAGCGGCCACGCGGTTGTTGTTGGTCAGACGCACGGCGGTTTCAATGCACATCTTCTCGACCACATCCGAGGTGGCCGAAACCAATTCCTTGAGCGAGGCGGTGCCTACAAGGTCCATGACATTGCGCATCGCCTCTTCGCTGACCACAGCAGAGGCCTCTTCGACAGTTGGCATGTCGCGCGGCGTCGTATCGCGGATGATCAGCCCGACGCCCAGATCGACATTGCGCCCGCGCAGACGTGCCGCCGAGATGTCAACCGAGGCACGGCTGCCGACGATGCTCTGGACATGCGCGCCATAGTTGCGCATACGCCCCGTCTTGCGGGTATTGTCGAGAATGAGTTTGAGATCGACGCTGCCGCGCGACAGGAAATCCGCCATGGACCGGCCCTGCACGTCGCGCAATTGCGCCGCATCCGACAGCACCAGAAATCCTTCGTTGGCATCACGAATGAGACCGTTGGAATCGAGCAGAACGATGGCGTCGCTGGCCGCCTCGAAGAGCGCCGTCAGCGATTGCGTGGATTCGGGGCGCGCCGCCTCTTCATCCTCGATGGGGGACATGCGGCAGAGCATGAGAACTTCGCCCGAGGCGCGAAAGAGATCAGGGGTCAGCTGGAGCAGGCGACCATTGCGTCGGGCCACGGCCTCGATCCCGGTGATTTCATCCGAGGCGGCGGCGGCACGCAGCTGGTCCATGAACGAGCCACGTCGCTGCCCTTCAAAGGCCTGCGCAAAGGCATTGCCGTTCAGCACGTCGCGCTTGGAGCCCAGCAGAAGCGCCGCGGCGGAATTGATATCGCGGATGCGACCCTGATCGGGGTCGATCAGCACAAGCGGAGTCTCGGAGGCTTCGAGCACGACACGGTAACAGGTCTCTATGCCGCGGAACTTCTCAAGCTCGCGTTCGCGAGCCATCTGTTCGCGCACAAGCCGCTGCTGGATTTCGGCCAAGGGCTGCATATCCCGGCCCAACAGCAGAACGCCACCGCTCTCGGGTTCGCGGTGGAGTGTGTAGCGCACCGGAAATTCCCAATTGGCATTGTCGCGGTGATTGAGTTCGATGGGGCGAGGCAAGCTGTCGGGGTCACCGCGCATATCAGCGATGCGGGCGTCGAATTTGATCCGACTCTCCGAGGTCAGGAAATTGCGGAAGTCCCGCCCGATCCAATGTTCAAGGCTGCCCAGCTCGGGCAAATCAGGGCTGACAGATATGGCAGTGACAACCGTCCTGTCATCGACCATGACGGCGATGTCAGAGGCTTGTTCGATCAGGCGATCGACGCTTGACGACCCGGGCAATCCACCCGTGTAAGGCCGCTCAGTCGTCCTGTTCTGCTTCGTCACGCTGTCATCCCAACTCTCGCGCGCGAGGCGCGCGGATTACGCATTGGCGTCGATTGATAACGGATCAACAACGGATGCAAGACCGCACAGCTCAATCGCTTCCCGTGCTGTCCGTACTGCAAAATCCGCTCCGGTCCTCTTTTCCACTTCTCTCGGCTTATCTACAAGACGCCCCCCAATGACGATTGGCGGACAGTATTCCAGATTAGAACGTAGGTAATCTATTAATTCTGTCAATCGTTCAAGCGTTTTCGCGCTTCCTGCGGTAATGCCCGCCATTGCAAATCGGCCCGAACCGAGAAGGTGCTGCAACTCTTGATTCTCAAGCCCGATGGCCATGTGAACCCAGATGCCATGCCGCCGGAATTGATCCGCTGCGACAAATGCGCCGATGGAGTGGTCCTCGAACGTCGGCACGATCATCAGGACCGATTGGCCCAGGGGAATGCTGCGATCCATCCAGCCGCCGAGATCCGCCGCGTCGCGCGACCGAAACAGCGCCTGAAGGCGCGCCGCCCCCACGGTGACATCGACAAAGCTGGCCTTGTCCTGCACCCACATTTCACCGAGAAAGCGCGCCGCGTCCGGCACGTAACTGTGATATATCTCATGCGATGGGATGCCATTGGCCACCATCGCCGCGACCACGCGCTGATGTGCGGCCTCGGATTCATCTGTCAGCGCGGCACAGAGTCTGGCAATCCACTCGCCCCGGCTCTTGGGAATTTCCCCGCCCTGTTTGTCGAGCGCCACCTTGCGCAACGCGGATTCGACGAGAAACCTAATTCCAGATGCTTGCGGACCAGACCCGCTATCGTCGGGTTCTCTCATGCGTTGCCCTCCCAGGCGACCCTGCTGTCCCACGATCCTCTGCGTGCCGCTATATTGCGAATCGCACATGGAACAAAAGGGCGGCGCGTTTTCTGCTCCGTCTGATTTAGTGTGCGTCTGCAAAGGTCAAATGTCAAATTATCCTGACAGATCGCTCTTAGAAATCGTACATCTACCTGTTATCTCCTCATATTCCTTGTGAACAAGGCGTAAGGCGTACTTTATTGCTTAAATTTTGCCCTGAATGGCCCATCGGGATCAGATGCGTCCAGCGAGAATGACAGATGCGCGGCCGATTAAAGTGTAAATTATAATTGACACATTTGGACTTCAAATCGTAGCATCAAGGAGAAGTGACCAGACAGGACCGGAGGGGATATGGCGCGACAGGCGCATCATCAACAAGCGACCGGGACGCTGTACACCGCCGCAGAGCGGATGCGCCGCGATGCTACGGTCTGGACGCTTGTGCAGGGCATTCTGGCACCGGTGCAGTTTCTGGTCTTTTTGGTCTCTCTGGGTCTGGTGCTGCGCTATCTTGCCACCGGCGACGGATTTGCGGCCGCCACCTGGTCGATCGTTGTAAAAACCGGCGTGCTCTATCTCATCATGGTGACGGGCGCGATCTGGGAAAAGGTCGTGTTCGGTCAATACCTCTTTGCACCTGCGTTCTTTTGGGAAGATGTTTTCAGCTTTGGCGTCATCGCCCTGCACACCGCCTATCTCTGGGCGCTTTGGACCCACGCCCTGTCACCGCAGGGCCTGATGGGCCTCGCGCTGGCGGCCTATGCGGCCTATGTCATCAACGCCGGACAATTCCTGTGGAAGCTGCGCATGGCGCGCCTTCAGGCGGGGGAAGCGGCATGAGTTTCGACACACCCCCCAGCACTGGATGCCGCGACGCCCCGGTCCTGCGCGAGCGCGGTCAGCATGAGGTGTTTTGCGGACTGACCGGCATCATCTGGCTGCATCGCAAGATGCAGGATGCCTTCTTTCTTGTGGTCGGCTCGCGGACCTGCGCGCATCTGCTGCAATCCGCCGCTGGCGTGATGATCTTTGCAGAGCCACGCTTTGGCACCGCCATTCTGGAAGAGACCGATCTGGCGGGGCTGGCGGATGCTCAGGCCGAGTTGGAGCGCGAAGTTGGCCGCCTGATCGCGCGTCGCCCCGATATCCGGCAGCTCTTCCTTGTGGGGTCTTGCCCGTCGGAGGTCATCAAGCTTGATCTCGCGCGCGCCGCCGAGAAGCTGAGCGTACAGCACGCCCCGCATGTGCGGGTGCTGAATTATTCCGGGTCGGGTATCGAGACAACCTTTACCCAAGGCGAGGATGCCTGTCTGGCCTCAATGGTTCCGGGTCTGCCCGAGACTGACGCACGCCAGTTGATGCTGGTCGGCGCGTTGCCCGATGTGGTCGAGGATCAGGCGCGCGACCTGTTGGCGCAGATGGGGATCACGGATGTGACCATTCTGCCCGCGCGCCGTGCCGATGATCCGGTGGCCGTTGGACCGAATACCGTCTTTGCGCTCTTGCAGCCCTTCCTTGGCGATACGCTGGCAGCGCTGGAGCGGCGCGGCGCACGGCATATCCCGGCCCCCTTCCCCTTTGGCGCGCAAGGCACGACCGGCTGGTTGCGCGCCGTGGCCGATGAGTTTGGCGTTGACGACGCCACGTTCGAGCGCGTCACCGCCGCGCC
>NZ_LADY01000010.1:0-29487 GCF_000961715.1 Roseovarius sp. BRH_c41
CGAGGCGCGCGAATTGCGCGCACGCGCCGAGGCGCGGCTCGACGCTGCGCGCGAGACGCGCGACTATGCCGCCGAGCGGATCCAAGAGACGCTGGAGGTCACGCCCGACGCTCTGCTTGAGAGCCTTGGGGCCGATCCTGACGCCATGCCTGCCTCTGAGGTCATCGAAGCGGATGTGAATCGCCTGAAGCGTCAGCGCGATGCGCTGGGCGCGGTCAACCTGCGAGCTGAAGAGGACGCCAAGGAGGTCGAGGCGGAGCATGATGGTCTGATCAAGGAAAAGACTGACCTTGAAGAGGCGATCAAGACCCTGCGCAGCGGGATTGCCAGCCTCAACCGTGAAGGTCGTGAGCGGCTTTTGACGGCCTTTGAGCAGGTGAACTCCAATTTCACCCTCTTGTTCCGCCATCTGTTTGGCGGCGGTGAGGCCAATCTTGTTCTGGTCGAGAGCGATGATCCGCTTGAGGCGGGGTTGGAAATCATGTGCCAGCCTCCGGGCAAGAAGCTCTCGACGCTCAGCCTCTTGTCCGGGGGCGAGCAGACGCTGACGGCGCTGGCGCTGATCTTTGCGGTGTTTCTGGCCAATCCTGCGCCGATCTGCGTTCTGGATGAGGTCGATGCGCCGTTGGATGACGCGAACGTCACCCGGTTCTGTGATTTGCTCGACGAGATGTGTCGCCGGACTGAGACCCGGTTTTTGATTATCACCCATCACGCTGTCACCATGAGCCGGATGGATCGTCTGTTTGGGGTCACCATGGCTGAGCAAGGCGTAAGTCAGCTTGTCTCCGTGGACCTCAAGAAGGCCGCGCAAATGGTCGCCTGACGGCGATCGGTGGCATGACGAGGCATACCAAAGGCCTAGAGCCAACGTTGCTGCGGCTTGATATACTCGATCACACGCTCTCGGACGCCTCCTGAGGTGCGAGAAAGCAGACGCTTATTCAGTCACTGTTTCAGTCACTGTAGGATTTTCAGGCCGAGGAGGACGGCATGAGTGATCTGGACCATGTGCGGGAGATTGACCGCGCCTTGCGCAGCACTTCTCTGGTGCCGGGCCGCGATGCAATCGTGCTGGACAGTTGGCGGCGCTGTGTCGAGACCTATGGCATGGACCCGGCGCAGGCGGACGCTGCGCATATCGTGACCGATGCCGAATTGCGACGTCACCGCGAGCAATCGGAGCGTCTGATCGCCACGGCGCGGTCCGGGTTGCAATCGCTCTTTCGGCAGGTGGCGGGGCAGAATTATGTGCTGCTCTTGGCCGACTCAGAAGGTATATGTGTCGATTTTTTTGGTGATCCGAGGTTCGAGGACGAGCTGCGTCAGTCGGGGCTATACCTCGGGTCCAATTGGTCCGAGGATCTGGCGGGCACCTGCGGGGTTGGGTCCTGTCTTGTCACCGGCGAGGCTGTGACAATCCATCAGAGTGATCACTTTGGGGTGGCGCATACGCCACTCTCCTGCACCGCAGCGCCAATCTATGACATGCAGGGACAGCTGACGGCGGTGCTCGATATCTCGCTCCTACGCTCACCGTCGCAAAAATCCAGCCAAAACCTTGCGATCAATCTCGTCAGGGCATCGGCGCGGCGGGTCGAGATGGCCAATCTCATGGCGATGACGCGGCGCGATTGGGTGCTGCGGTTTTCCGCAAGTCCCGAGTTTCTCGAGGTCGACCCCGAGGCCGCAGTGGCACTGGATGGGTCGGGCCGGATCGTCGGCATGACGCATGGTGCGATCGGTCTGCTGGCCCCGGGGCGGTCCGAGGGGTTGATCGGCAGTTCAATTGAGCACGTTCTGGAAATGTCGGTCGATGATCTTCCTGACCTGATGCGTGGCCGTCCAACAGAGGAGCGGGTGGTACGCCTCAAAGATGGGCGGGGCCTTTTTGGACATGCCATCGCGCCACAAGTGGCGCGGGTTGTTCGAGGTCCGGCGCCCGCGCCCTTGCCGGGCACGTTGTCGAGTTTCGCGGGGGCTGATCCGGTACTTGGCCCTCTGTTGGTGCGTGCGGCGCGGCTGGCCTCGACGCGTGTGCCGCTCTTGATCGAAGGCGAGACTGGCACTGGCAAGGAGCGGCTGGCGCGTGGGATTCATGTTTGCGGACCATCGGGACGCCCGTTTCATGTCTTGAGTTGCGCCGCTGCAACTTACCCAAGCATTGCAGGGTTGGCGGATGTGCCGTGTGGCACGCTTTTCCTCAAAGGGGTCGAGGATCTGGATGCGCCCGGCCAAGCCGCGTTATTGAGGGTTTTGGAGACGCGCGATGATCTGCGTGTCATCATCTCTTCTCGCTGCGATCTTGCCCGTGCGACGCAAGAGGGACGGTTTCGATCCGATCTCTTTTTCCGGCTTGCCGGTGATCGGTTGCGGCTCCCGCCACTGCGGATGAGGCATGATCTCGATTGGCTGATTGATCGGCTGATGCGGCGGTTTGCCGACACTGATCTGAGCCTATCGCCCGGCGCACGGGCGGAACTAGGCGCGCGGAACTGGCCGGGCAACATCCGAGAGTTGGAAAGCGTGATCAAGGTTGCCGTGAGCGTCACCGACGGCAAGGTTATTGATCTGCCCGATCTGCCTGCGCCCAGTTTTGCCGCAGAACCGGACAATACCCCTGAACAAGATCTTGAGGCGCTTCTTGATGCCTGTGGCTGGAATATGTCCAAGGCCGCCAAGCGGCTTGGCCTCAACCGCTCGACCGTTCTGCGACGTGTGCGTAAAGCGGGGTTGGTGCCACCGCATTAGATAGGGGGCGCAGTGTTGCGCGGCGTTGCGCGCGCAACGTCAGGGCGGTGCAATCGCGGAATTGAACCTGTGCGGGATGCAAAACCATGGTCAGGGACGGCCTGAGCATGCCAGCCTTCTGTTGCGAAAAGCCACAACCAAGGGAGGATAACATGCTCGATTCGACAGTGGTCGATCAGACACAGGCGTTTCTGGATAAATTCGGCAAGACACTCGAGGTAGGCGACATTGCCGCCGCGCGCGAGATGTTTCAGGACGATTGCTATTGGCGTGACCTGGTTACATTCACCTGGAACCTCAAGACGCTCGAAGGCAAAGATCAGGTTGAGGACATGCTGCGCCGGCAACTTGCTACAACAAAACCCCGCAACTGGAGACTCGCCGCAGGCGAGGTGCCGGACGAAGCCGGGGGCGTCACGACGGCGTGGATCGAGTTCGAGACCGAGGTGGCGCGCGGCTATGGTCTGATCCGGCTAAAGGCGGGAAAGATCTGGACGCTGCTCACGACCATGGTCGAGTTGAAGGGCTACGAGGAGCCCAAGGGCTTTGCCCGCCCGCTAGGGGCCAAACACGGCGCGGACAAAAAGCGCACCACATGGAAGGAAGAGCGCGAGGAGGAGGCGCAAACGCTGGGCTACGAGACGCAGCCACATACCGTGATCATTGGCGGTGGGCAGGGAGGCATTGCGCTGGGCGCGCGGTTGCGGCAACTGGGCGTGCCGACGATCATCATTGAACGCAACGACCGCCCCGGCGACAGTTGGCGCAAGCGGTACAAATCGCTCTGCCTGCATGATCCGGTTTGGTACGATCATCTTCCCTATATCAAGTTTCCGGAAAACTGGCCGGTCTTTGCCCCCAAAGACAAGATTGGTGATTGGCTGGAAATGTACACCAAGGTGATGGAGTTGAATTACTGGACCCGCTCGGAGGCAAAATCCGCCCGTTATGACGACACAAACGGTGAGTGGGTCGTCGTCGTGGATCGCGACGGTGAGGAGGTCACGCTGCGCCCAAAACAGCTTGTCATGGCAACGGGTATGTCGGGCAAGGCACGCCTGCCGAATTTTCCCGGCATGGACAAGTTCAAGGGCGATCAGCAGCATTCGTCACAGCACCCCGGCCCCGATGCCTATTCAGGCAAGAAATGCGTTGTCATCGGTTCCAACAACTCTGCGCATGACATCTGTGCCGCGCTTTGGGAGCATGACGCTGATGTGACCATGGTGCAGCGGTCGTCCACGCATATCGTGCGCTCTGACACGCTGATGGAGATCGGTCTGGGCGGGCTATATTCGGAACAGGCGGTGCGCGACGGCATGACCACGGAAAAGGCCGATCTCATATTTGCGTCGCTGCCCTACCGGATCATGCATGAATTCCAGATTCCCCTCTATGACAAGATGCGAGAGGTCGATGCCGATTTCTACGCAGGCCTTGAGCAGGCCGGATTTCAGCTCGACTGGGGCGATGACGGTTCCGGGCTGTTCATGAAATATCTGCGGCGGGGATCGGGCTATTATATCGACGTGGGTGCGAGTCAGTTGATCATCGACGGCAAGGTCAAGCTGACACAGGGACAGGTTGTCGAAGTGGTGGAGGATGGCGTGATCTTGGATACGGGCGAGAAACTCGAGGCGGATCTGATCGTCTATGCGACAGGCTATAATTCCATGAACGGTTGGGTTGCGGACCTGATGGGGCAGGAGATGGCTGACCGTATCGGCAAGGTCTGGGGGCTTGGCTCTGACACGACGAAAGACCCCGGCCCATGGGAAGGTGAACAGCGCAATATGTGGAAACCCACCCAAGTCGAGGCGCTTTGGTTCCATGGTGGCAATCTGCATCAGTCGCGGCACTATTCACAATTCCTAGCCCTGCAACTCAAGGCGCGGATGGAAGGGATCGAAACGCCGGTTTATGGGCGGCAAGACGTCCATCACCTCGGCTGAGAAAGGACGCGACCCGCCCGGTTGCGACGGGTCGCGATCCGCTGCGCGTATAAGGACGCGGCACTGCAAGCGATTGTGATGTTGCTGGCGTTTTGCCAATGCGGTCCGAGTCGCACATTCATGGCAAAACTTACTAAATCCCGGCCAATCCTTGACCCCAGAGGATATTCCAATAGGTTATGAGGTCCTGACGCTGATCAGCGCGGCGCGTAGCGAGACTGTTTCGACGCGCTATCACGGGCGCTTCCATGTGCCCAAAAATCAAATGGGACATGGAGACTTTGAGTCATGGCACGATTTTTTGCGAGTTTTCTCGTTGCACTGTTTTTGATGATTACGGCGGTCGCCGCGCAGGAAACCGCGCCGACCTCGGAGGACTCCAGCGCGCCGCGTTCGAGTGTTGACCTGCTTCTTGACGTGATTGAAGACGACACCGCGAGGGCCGACCTGATAGAGCGGCTCCGGGATGTGGGTGTGCCCGAAGCCGCGCCCCTTGGGGATGAGGTGGTGGACACCTTGGCCCAAGGCGAGGCCCCACCTGAGGATTTGTCCTTTGGACGCCGGGTGGCATTGATCACGCAAGCTGCTGCCGAAGATATCGCAGGGTGGGCTGCGAGCCTCTCACAACAGGTCGCGCGTGCGCCCGCTGTGCTTGATGGTTTGAGCGGCGGAGAGGCCGGTATTCTGCTCGAAGCGCTGGCCGAACTGGCGCTGGTGATCGTGGGAACCATCGTTGCGTTTTTTGTGCTGCGGGGACTTGGAAAATCACTCTACGCCCGGATGAGCGCCTCTGCGCGCGACGGGGGTATGGTGCGGACCGTCATGTTATTCATCATTTCTGCGGTGATAGACGCCTTGATTGTCATTGCCGCTTGGGCCGCAGGATATGCCTTGGCAACCTTGGCGTTAGGCGAGTTTGGACAGATCGGCATCCGCCAGACACTCTATCTCAACGCGTTCCTTTTGGTGGAAATGGCAAAGGTCGCGGTCAGACTTGTGCTGTCGCCCTCGGCGACATCTCTCAGGCCGCTGCCAATCAACGACCGGGCGGCAAGCTATCTGTCGTCGCGGATCAACCTCATGGTCGGGGTTGTAGGATATGGTCAATTGCTGGTCGTGCCGATCATCAACAGCAATGTGTCCTTTGCCGCTGGTCGGGCTGTATCCGCGCTGATCGCTTTTGCCGTCCTCACCTTTGCCATCTGGTTGGTACTGCGCAACCGCAAGACAGTGACCGATTGGCTTCTTGGGGAAGGGGACATAGATCTCGCTGGCAAGCGGCTTGCGGAAACGCAAACACCTGAGGCGGTCGAAGAAATCGGCGCACCGCGTGTAGCGGCCAGCCTACAGGACACGAACGACCTTGGTCTGACTGAAAGCCCGATCACTCCGCGCCGCAGGGGACGTGGGGCGCTGTCCTATCTCGCGCGGCACTGGCATTGGCCTGCACTTGGATACCTATTGGCGATGTTCGTGATCGTGCTGCTCAGTCCGGGCAATGCGGTATTCCGGACGTTTCTTGCGTCTGGTCAGGTGCTTGTCGTCGGGCTTTTGGGGTTTTCGGTCGCGGGGTTTCTCAGCCGAGCGATGGTGCGCGGTGTGATGCTTCCGCCGGGGGTGTCGGCGCGTGTGCCGCTTTTGCAAGGGCGGCTCAACGCCTTTGTGCCAAAGGTGCTCTTTGTGCTGCGCGCCATGATCTTTAGTCTGGTCGTGGTGCTTGCGGTGAACGCTATTGGTCTGATCGACGTGCGCGCTTGGATGGTAAGCCAGTTCGGCCTGCGTCTCACGGGTATGATCCTGTCGGTGTCGCTGGTGCTGCTTGTGGCATTTGGTCTGTGGCTGGCGCTGACCTCTTGGGTGGATTACCGGCTCAACCCTGAATTCGGCAAGGTGGCTACCGCCCGCGAACAGACGCTGCTCACGCTCTTGCGCAATGCCGCGACGATTGCCCTCGTCGTTGTCACCCTGATGTTCGTGTTGGCCGAAATCGGGCTCGACATCGCGCCGCTTCTGGCCTCTGCCGGGGTGCTGGGCCTCGCCATCGGTTTCGGCGCGCAAAAGATGGTGCAGGACATCATCACCGGCATTTTCATCCAGTTCGAGAATGCGATGAATGTGGGCGACGTGGTCACCGTTGGGGGCGTCACCGGCACGGTCGAGCGGTTGACGATCCGCTCGGTCAGCCTGCGCGACGTGCAGGGCGTCTATCACATCATCCCGTTTTCTTCGGTCGACATGGTGTCGAACTATGTGCGCGATTACGGCTATTTCGTCTGTGACATGGGCGTGGCGTACCGCGAGAATGTCGATGAGGTGAAACAGGCGATGCTCGATGCCTTTGCCGAACTCAGAGGCGATCCCGCTCAGGCCGATGGTATTCTCGACGATCTGGAATGGTTCGGCGTCAACAGCTTTGGGGATAGCGCCGTGATGCTGCGCGCCCGGATCAAATGCGTTCCGGGTCGGCAATGGGGCATTGGCCGGGCCTATAATGGCGTGCTCAAGAAGGTCTTTGACGCGCGCAATATCGAGATTCCGTTCCCGCATCAGACGATCTACTTTGGCGAGACAAAGGACGGCAGAACCCAAAGCGTCAAGGTCGATATGGATCATCAGGAAGCGGAAGTTCAACTTGGGTAGTCCAAGTTGATCTGGTCGATTCAACCCGTATCCCTTGGCACCGTGCAGGACGAGGTGAAGTCGTGCCCTGTGTGGGCCAACAACCGCTAGATTGCCCCTTTCAGCTTGGGATACAGGTGCGGAGAAGATCACCAACGGTGGCAACGGGATTGCGGGTTTCGTAGCGGCTTTGGGGATTGTGGAGACAGCGGGAGGCGCGCAGTTGAACGTCAACCGCCATCAGGTTCTGGTCGAGGGCGTCGCCGCGGCGGATCTGACGGTGGACGATTTTCAGTTCCTCTGAACCGAAGCGAAGGCAGGGGCGTTGCGCCGATCCTCTTATTCGGCTGCAAAGGTTATCACTGATCTCTGGGGACTTGTCCCGGCGCGAGCACGCAGCGATGACCTTCGTGGACGGTCGGAAGATAGCGATGGGGCTCTGTGACGCTCTGACCGGGCAAGCGGATATAACGCGTGCATCGCACGGTTTCACCATAGCAGAGCACACGTAGATTGGACCCGTCGATAAGGTCGCGCAGGCGTGGGTGTATGGAAAGACCGCCCTCGATCGGCATTGTCGTGGCGTAGAGCGGCACAAGACCAACTTTGTGATTTTTGACGCGGTCCTCGTTGAGCCAGCCAAGCAACATGTCGAGGGCATCATTCTGCACGGTCAAAAGACCAGCATAGACACGGTCGAGCAAGGTCTCGCTCTGCTCACCCTGCCGTGTGCGCAGGATGGTCGGGACGGGGAATTGTCGGGTGCCGTCTGGTGGATAGCAAAGATGCCATGCTGTGGCGTGATGATGCAACTGCGCCTCAAAATACTCGCGCCGCGCTCCGTAATAGAACCAACCCATGCCGATGGCCTTATCGGCGGTGGCGCTGGACTCACTCGCGCGTTGTAGCGCCAGTGGACCGCTATTCAGGGTGGCGACGGCATGCGCTCCGAACAATCGGCGCACACGGCGCAGCAATTCGCTATCGGCGGAGACACGCACATCGTCCCATCCCCCAAGGCATGTGCGCACGAGATTGGTGGGCAACATGAGCGAGGTCATGTTCTCAAAGAATGCTTCGCCTTGACCAGTCCAGCGACTGATACGCAGATCGGGGGCACAGCGCGCCTGTTGGCTGAGACACCCGACATATCCGGGGTTTGCCAACAGAAATTCAACATGATGACGCAGACGGTCGGGATGGGACCAATCGTCGGCGTCGTGCAGGGTCACGAAATGGCCCTTTGCCTCAGCCAGACCGGCATTGCGTGCACTGTAAGCCCCCTGATTCCGTGGGAGTTGGATCAGCCGGATTCGAGGGTCTTGGGCGGCATGCTTGGCCACGATCTTGGGGGTGGTATCCGTGCTTGCGTCGTCGATCACCAGAAGCTCAAACGCGTTCCAGCTTTGGGACTGCATCGCGCGCAGGGCTGTTGGAATCGTATCCTCAGAGTTATATGCAGCCATCAGAACGCTGACGACCGGGCCATCATCGGGAGCTTGTCCGACTTTGACGCTTTGGGTAATCCGGTCAAACGCGTGTCCCGTGCCGTCTTCGATTGCCACGGGCGAGAGACTTGCAGAGGTCAAGGCGGCATTGAGGCAGGCCAAGGTTTCCGGCTCGGTCTTGGCCCACCATATGCGCGCCAGGTGCAACGCCGAAGTTTGCGGGACGGTGTTTGCCACGGCTTCTGCCGCCGCTGTGTCCCCGGTACGCGCGGTTGCAATGGCCATGAGAGGGGCAAGACGGGCAAAGGCATCGCGGCTGATCGAGTGGCGGACATTCAGCCAGTGCAGGGTCTCGGCCATGTCATTGCACCTGTATGCCGTCAGGGCAAGCGCCTCGGCCGCGCCGGCAGCGGCATCGGGTCCGTCACGCCCTCCCGCCATGTCCTTTAATGCGGCCCGTGGACCGGCGTCCAAGCCGCCGGTCTCCAGGAGGTCGCGCAAGTGTTTGAGTCGTTGCAACTGCGGCGTTGGGCCCGTCGGCAGGACACCGGGATTTGGCGTCCGCCCCTCTTTGTGGCCCGTCGAGAGATAGTGCAGAAGCGGATTCAAGCCCGCCGCAGCGACATCCGGGTTTGCTGCAAGGTAATACCGTGATGAAAACTGCGGTCCCGGATCGCGGCCAAGAAAGGCCCCGATCCGCGCGAAATGCGATGCAGGATCAAGCGGCGTGCGCGCAACGTCTGGATAGGTGTCACTATACCACCGGGCATCAAAGAACGCGCTGGAGCGGACGCGAGCGATGTCACCCTGTTCAACCAAGAGCCGCACGACTCAGCCCCGCCAATTGCGCAGTCGCGCCCATAGGCTGGGCGGTGTCGAGATTCTCGCCTCGCACTCCAGCAAGCGCCCGATCAATCGGGTGATTTCATCATCCTTGATGGCGAGGGTTGCGCGTAGCCCCTCTACCTGTGCCAAAAGAAGCCTGTTCTGGTGTTCAAGCGCGGCGATCCCCCTCTGTGTGTTCTCGTCCTCAGAATGTGTCACAGGGCCTCTCAAATAGTGCTGTGCTTGGCGCGGATATACGCGAGATTTGGTTCAAGGCTTTCGCATGTGGTGATGTTGTGCAAACCGATGTTGTCCACAACATGATGGCCGGTGATGACCGGCAGAGCGACCGGGGCAACATCGGCTGTGTAGCGCAACACCAGATCCCAATCCACGAGCCGCGTCAGAGCAGTATCAAATCCTCCGCATGTCTCATAGAGCCTGCGCTGATGCACGAAGCTGTTGAGGTCGATGAAGTTTGCCTCGATCAGAGCAGCTTTGTCATATGTGCGAAAGAGAATGTCGCTCCAGCCGTGCGAGAGGTTGTGCCTGCAGAGCGCAGTATAGGCGCATTGCGCATTCGGTACGGCCAGCAGTCCAGCTAACGCATAGAGCAAATGGTCGGACTCCCAATGGTTGTCGCTGTCGAGATAGGCGATGAAATCGCCTTGGGCTCGTGCTAGACCAGCGTTGCGCGCGGCTGAGACCCCAGAGTTTGCCTGCGTCATGAGCACGAGACGACCTTCTCGAATGGGTTCGGGAAAGCGCTGGCGAAGAAGCTCTACGGTGGAGTCGGTGCTGCCGTCGTCAATGACGATCACTTCCGTTGGCGTATAGGATTGCAAGAGCGCCGAAGCGACCGCTGACAGAACCGTGTGTGCCCGATTCCATGTCGGCAAGATCACGGTCACGTTTGGCTTTTTCTCGCCGAGCAGCTTTAGCGCCTCACTGCGCAGCAGGTCGGGCATGTCGCGGCAAAAGCGTGGTGCCACGGAGGAATTCGCGAGCGTGGAAAGACTATTGCACAGGTCAGAGGTGCTGGGCTGAGTTGATCCCACAGTCAGACGCCGGGGCGCGCGCCCCTCTATGGCCCCGCTTGAAACATAGTGTTCCATAGGATCAAGGCCAGCTGCGGCCACGTCCGGATTGAGGTCGAGGTATTCGGCGGGGGAGAATGCCACCTCGCGCATGTCGTCTGGCAAATCTGGAAGCAGGCGCGCCAAGAGCATGGCCAGGGCGTGAGCCTCGCCGGAGAGCCGGGTTTCATCGACGAGATTGCGCGCTTGCCTTAGGGTTTGCAGTTCGAATTGGACGGACTGAAGGGCAATGCGGTACCCGAGCTTGTCCTGCGCCAACCGCATCAGCAAACACCCGATCAAGTCTGCAAGAGGGCGCGCTTCGTTTGAATCGAGGTCCCGAAGCCACGCCAGCCCTGCCTGCAACTGCGGTTCCAATGCAACCGACGGTGCGCCAGTTTGATCAATGCAGGGCTTCTCAAGCAAGCGCATGAGTTCCGCCAGAAACCTGGGCATCTCTGAATGCATGGATGACATAGCGGAGGCTTTCTTCCCTATGAAACGCCAAGTCGTGTGACGCAAATTGAAGAACTTGGTCAGAGTGACCAATGTGTTGTCACAATTTGTAATATGCCAGCCTCTGGGCTGCAATCTTTTCGCCGTGCCGCGAAAATCGGCTGCACCTGTCTTGTCTGCCGACCGAAGCCGGACACACACCTTCTTTCAGAAGACTCTGGATTGATTGAATTCGGTTGTCTTCGATGGCGCTGGGGACACGCGACCATGTCATCCGCCGTCGGTGCCTCAACCGCAGCTGCATCAAACCCGAGCATCTCGAGATCGGCTCACAGGCGGACAACAAGCGCGACGACTGGGCGAATTGGGCCTACGGGGTTGATCCCGACTACCTCTGACACGGAGCCATGTGACAGCAGAAGGCGCAGCGGTTGAAACCTGCTTTACCTTTTGCAGTTGCGTCACCCAGCCGATCTGATCACACGCAACAGTCAGTTTCGCGTTACAGAAGGGCCAATCTATGCTTTCCTAAAATATAACTGGTCAACTTGGGAAGTTATCAGGAATGGATGAGCATCATTCTCGTTTAAAAGGAAAGCCTGACAAGCGAAGATGCACCCGTTGCCATGCGACCGGTCAAATAGCGTGCGAGATTTGCGGCGGCAGGGGCGAGGTGATTGCGGGGCGCGACCCGTTCGGGAATACGAAGTATATTCGGTGCAGCGGATGCTTTGGCTCGAAAAGAATGCGCTGTAGAAACTGCGGCGGCGAAGGATACGTCTAGTTTCCCGAGAGGCGTCCCCTAAGCAGACTCGCCCCACACCTCCGCCACCACCCGACTCACCTCCGGATGGTCGGACCAGCGGTGAACGTCCAAGGGTCGGGAGTGACGTGGGTCGATGGGTGCAGTGGGTGATCTTTAGCACGTAGATCGTTGTGGACCCAGCTAGGGGTCTTTCATCTAGCGTAGTTAAGGTAGTGGTGAGTAGTAATGAAACTACAACCTCCTCCACACCTCCCCTATCCCTCTTCCCATTACTTATCCGTATTCTCTCCCGGGGTCTTCCCTTTCCAACCCCAATTTCCGGACTACCTATGACATCGCGCGTGGGAGAGGCTCTCGCCGAGCATTCCGGAGCGTCACCCGAGCCACCCGTCAGCGGGGGCAGTAACCGGGGCACTTTCGCGCTGAACACAGCCCGCGCGGCTCATCGGATCAAGGATCGGGAAGACTTGGCTGGGGTGGTAGGAGACCCTCAAAGCCGAAGAAGCCCAACGGATACCGCCCACGAGCGCCGCGAACGGGGCATTACCCGGGGGCAGTCTACGGGAAAAACAGAAAGGAAGGGTGCCGGGGGTGACGTCTCCGGCGACGGCGGGCGGACTGGCTCACGGGGTGTCAGGTGAGGAGGCGGGGGGTTAAAGCCGACGACCACCCGCGAGAGGACAGCCCGAGAGGTATCGCGGAATACGGCTCGCACGAGTGGCGTCGGGGGGCGGCGGTTTAAACGGCGGGGTGAGTGGGGGGCGGAAGGAGGCAGACCTTGATACAAACTACGATCAATTACCGCAAAAGGCCCAGTGTCCGCCCTCCGGCACCTTGCTGATCACGGTTGTAACATTACGAGTTGAGCTACTTTGCCCAAGTGCTATGAACTAAAAACCGATGCGCAGGCCGCCGAACTTGCTGCCTTATGCAGGGAATTATCGCATACCTCCATCAATCCCTGCCGACACGTTCCTCTTTCAATTGAGCGTGCTCTTTTAACCCAATATGGACTTTCAAACGTGACGCTGTTGAATCCCATCCAGCATTTTCGTCTGAGTATCTAAACGACCAAGACGACCCTCCACCGCCTGAAGGTCTCAGATAGCCAACAATTGAAAAGCGATAAAGTTGCTCCAATGCAGCATCACCATCCAGTGGATTAGTTGACGATCTGATTTTTTTGTAGTTTTTCAAGAACTCATCTTTTTGAAAAGTGATCGTCTCGTTCTTTGAACATGCGCGAAGACCATCTGTCCAATCTGGCCAATGGGGATCGATCTCGTCAGCCAATTCATCTTTCAGATATTCAGAGTATTCTGCCCTGCATGTGTTGAAGTCGTCGTTAATGAAAACCAAAGGGTCGTCAGTACTGGCACGAGCGACCTTCAGCGCTTCGTTAAGAAACTGAATAACATCGCGTGGTCGTAGAAGAGTACGAGAGAGCATGTGCTGAAGCTTGCCTTGGGAACCTCTCATTCGCCCTGCATCTTCTATGTCTGACCATCTCACAGAGGCACCCAGCTTCGATGCAAGTCTCGCTTCAATAAGATCTTTCAGCGTTGTTTCATTCCACGCCAAACGTACAGTTGAGCCTCTTGTGATTTTGTTTTTGTCGGAGAACGACACTTGTTCCCAAATATCTGTTCTTAGATACACTATTGGTGAAATATTGGCTCGCAACTCGGTGGAGCGTTTGATGTCGCGAGCAGCCAGAATAAGACCTATCAACATCCGTTTCTTTGTCTCATCCAATATGTCAAGCCCCTGATCTAACTCGTCGAAGTGGAGGTACAGATTTTGGATGCGAAGCTCAGCTATAGCGGTGCTTATGTCAGTCAGAATTGAATTCGCAAGGCTATCCAGTTCCAGTCCGAGTACCTTTTGTCTCGCTGGGTCGCCAAATGTGATGGAGCCAAGCGAAAACCCTCCGACTTGAGGACCCACGCTGAGACCAATCACCTTAAGTTTTGGTCGTGACAGAATTGACTTGGTCTCCGGCTTCAAAGTTCCAAAGTTCTCGATTAAAAATTTCCGAAGTCCATCAAGCGTGTCGGTATACTTGGAAGAACCGAGTTCTGAGACCATGCTTGCTAGCCTGATCGCGATAAGCAACCGCCAAGAAGCTACGTAAGCTTCCGTTTCAGACGCACCTTTGTCGACCAATTCTGCGTGCGTAGTCCAAGGATAACTCCTCAACGACAATGGCTGGCCGTGTTTAGATGGTTGCGTCTCTGTAAAGTGTCTAACTAGAGCCGTTTTACCGCTACCCTTCCGACCCAACACAAGCAGGATCTTCCCACTTTCGATATCTTGTACGGCATCCGTCGTTAGGAAGTAGTCGAGGACCGGATCATCCTCTGCTGCTATTTCGCCAAATGATGTGATGTCTCTTAGTGTGATCATTGCTGGAATCCTTAAAACTTTCTGAAACTGGCCACTTTTCAAGCAGTTTGTCAAACCTCCCTGCACCGGCTTGATTTGGGGTGAGTGATACGAAGAGACGCGCACGAATGCATATTAGTTCTCCGACTTGGGAAAATGCAGCTGAATGCGCAAAGCAGACCTCAGCGCCTACCGCAGCAAACGCCAACTCTCGGCCCTCCCTATCGCGAGCGACCTGCAAGCACCGACCTAATCCCCCCAAAAAACCGAGAAAACCTCCGCATCTATAATGATAGCAAGAAGGAGGTATCTCATGCTCATCAAAGCACTGGCGTGGCTGTTCGCGCCCCAGAAGAAGACCCGTCGGACGTCCGGCGGTGGTGGTGACCTGACCGGCTGGCTGCTGCTGGCGCTGGTCGCGCTGGTATGGCTGGGTTGACCCGTGACCGATCTCAAACCCGGCACGGTGGTTGTCATCCGAGCCTTCGATGACATCCCCGAACACCTGTTCAAGGTCGACACGGTCGAGGAAGACCGCGTGACCGGCGAGGCTTTAACCGGTCCCTTCGCCGGAAGCTACGGCGAGCCGCCGCTGGACCTGATCAAGTCGGTGACCGGCAAGGATTAACAGCATCCCAGCCGACGCCTGAACACCTTTCTCAACAATCAAACCTGAAATGACCCCGGGGGCACTTACCCGGGAAGGAGTAGTCATGTCCGACATCAAGTACGCCTATCTCAAGGGGCAAACCTGGCTTTACCGCCGAAACTACCCCGTGGACGTCGCACCCGTTCTGGCGGCGCGCGCCCTCAAACAGTCGCTGAAGACCGGCGACGTCAAGACCGCCCGCGCCCGCGCCGTGGAGGTTAACGCCCGCTACGAGGAACTGGTGCGCAAGGCCCGCGCCGGTGCCGAGGACGCCCTGAGTTACGCGCAGGGACACTCCTCGGGGTTTGCATGGGGCGAGGCATCCAGAAGCGCCCTCGCGTCTCTCCGGAGCACTCTGGAGGCGGAGGGGGCGGTCGCGTTCCCGGGGAAGATCAAGGCCCCGACCGTCGGAGAGTTGTCCCGGTCGTACCTGAACCTGCGGGGGCGCGAGCTGCGGTGGGGCGGGTTCAAGAGCGTCCGCTACTCGGTCGGTCTGTTCACGTCGAAGTTCTCGGACCGGCGCGTGACCGCGCTGACCCGGGATGACGGGCGGGAGTTTCTGAGCCTGATCGCCCGGCTTTCCCCGCTGATCGGAAAGGTGCCCGCAACCCGGCGCATGTCGCTGGATCAACTGGTTCGCTGGTCCGACCGGGGCAACCGCAGGATTGCAGCCAGAACCCGCAAGCGCATCTGGTCGCAGGTCAACCACTTCCTGGACTGGGCGGTCTACGAGGGGCATTTGCCGCAGAACCCGTTCAGGACTGTTCGGTTCGAGGGCAAGGTGAAACCCGCGCCCTACGCCGTGCCGACCGACGACGAGGTCCGGAGGCTTCTAACTGCCCGGGATGAGCTGATTCACGTCCCGCTGATGGTCTGTCTGCTGACCGGCATGCGGTCCGGGGAGGCGTTGGGTCTGTTGCGGAAGGATCTGGTCCGGAAGGGCAATCTGGGTTGGTTCGTCTGGGTCCGCCCAAACGCCATCCGGGAGCTCAAAACAGACGCCGCCGAACGGCTGGTACCGCTCCATCAGGGCTTGGAGGCGGTTCTGCTCGACCTGCCATCCGAAGGGGCGTTGTTTCCGGACCTGTCAGTCAACACGGTGACCAAGCGGTTCGCGGACCTGCGGGCGCGTCTCAAGCTCGATCGCCCCGGGTTTGTCTTCCACTCCACCCGGAAGTGGTTCATCACCCAGTGCGAGCGAACGGGCGTCCCGGAGCACTTCACGGCGTCGCTGGTCGGCCACAAGTCCGCGCGGTCGGAGAACGGGATAACCTACGGCATCTACTCGGCGGGTATCTCCGACGAGCAGAAGCGGGGGATCATCGACCAGATCCGGTTGCCGTCGTGCTGATCCCGGACATCGAGGCCTTCGAGGAGCGGGCCGCCATCGCGGAGTTCGACGGCGGTCTGTCGCGGGCGGCGGCGGAAGACCTCGCGGCACGTCAGCAGGGCTTCCCGAGCCGTGACCAGTACTGGCAGTGGTTGGCGGATTACGTCTTGGCGCGTAAGCTGCCCTGAGAACGACCCCGGCTGGCGTGAGTTGGCCGGGGTTCAAGAATGAACTGGGATGAACTAGCTGCTTTGGGGAAGGTGATTAGATGAAAATCATTGGGTTACTTTTGCAAGTGCTCGGCATGAGTTTGAGAAACGGAATGCGTATGGTTGTCGCTCTACTTCTAGTCACGTCCCTTGCGCTGAATATCGCAATGTTTATCGGCGGCGTGCTATACAACGCAGCCTCCTCGGCGTTCCATGCGGCAACGGGATTACGTACAGTGGCCATGCAGCATGCCGATGAAGTCGCCGATTTGAGCGGAGAACTAAGTCAGGAGCGCGCGGCCAAACGAAAAGCGAAGAGCGAACTCACTGAAGCCACAGGAGATTTGGCTGCGGAACGTGCGACAACTAAGAAGTTGCGTTCTGAGCTAAAGGAAGCTGTTCCGACCGTCGTGTTTAAGGGTAAGAGAGTTGCGGCCAAGGCGGCCGTGGCAACGACGGCCGGGAGAATTTCCAGAAGGGCTGCAGCCACCTCAACACGCGAAATCGGGTCAATGGCAGGTGAAGCCTTACCTTACCTCGGGATTGCCGTTATCGTGGGCGCAACTATGCTTGAGCTCAAAGATATCTGCGACACGTTGAAAGACATGAACGAGCTCCGAAAGGCATTTGATCCGGACGCTGCAACTAGCGATGAGCAACATACCGTATGCGCCCAGCGAGTACCAACTCGTGCGGAACTGTGGGTACTCGTCAAGTCATCACCGGGAGAAGTTTGGGAAAGAACGAGGAATGCGGTTCCAGCGCTTAGCGAGATGAAGAACTACGAACTGCCCATCGTTGACTGGAAACTTTTCCCTTGGCTCGCGACAGAGGCAGTTGATACTGTCGATGCTGAAACACAGCCGGTTGAAAGAAGTTGGTGGGATGTGGCCGCAGAACGTGCGTCAAACCTCGTGGACGAAACTAGAGTACTAATCTGGTCAGACGGTGGCACACCTACCCCGCTTTCTCCGCATCCGTAAAAGTTCACCGCCAAACTGCCTGCGTTAAACCCGAGCCCCCGCCACCTCACCCGAGACCCCGTGAGCCAGTCCGCCCGCCACCCCCGGAGACGTCACCCCCGGCACCCTTCCTTTCTGTTTTTCCCGTAGAGTGCCCCCGGGTAATGCCCCGTTCGCGGCGCTCATCGGCGGTTTCCGTTGCGCTTCTTCGGCTTCGAGGGTCTCCTACCACCCCAGCCAAGTCTTCCCGATCCTTGATCCGATGAGCCGCGCGGGCTGTGTTCAGCGCAAAAGTGCCCCGGTTACTGCCCCCGTGTTGGGTGGCTCGGGTGACGCCCCGGATTGTCCGACGAGGGCCTCTCCCACGCGGGACGTCAGAGACAGCCCGGTAATTGGGGTTAGTAGGGGAAGACCCTAGGGGGAATACGAATAAGTAATGGGAAGAGGGATAGGGGAGGTGTGGAGGAGGTTGTAGTTTCATTACTACTCACCACTACCTTAACTACGCTAGATGAAAGACCCCTAGCTGGGTCCACAACGATCTACGTGCTAAAGATCACCCACTGCACCCATCGACCCACGTCACTCCCGACCCTTGGACGTTCACCGCTGGTCCGACCATCCGGAGGTGAGTCGGGTGGTGGCGGAGGTGTGGGGCGAGTGGTTCGTCGACGACGAAAGAGAGGGGAAGAGGCCCGGTCCGAAGCCCAAAGGCAGACCTAGGGACATGCTCAAGGTCGTCTTGCTTGACCTCTACGTGGCTTGGACAACCGACCCCGAGCTCTCGATCGGCATAGACCTGAACTTGCGGAAATGGGTTACGGGAAGTCGTTATAATGCCCTTCACCTCTCACGGGCTACGCCACGGATCATCCACAGATTGGCCGAACTCGGTTTGATAGACCTCTCTACGGGAAGCTACTCCGGACCGGGAGCAAGAACCAACCGCTCCGCTAGAATTCGAGCCGCCGAGCCGCTGAGGCAGAAGTTCCGGGAAGCAAGGTTCGGACCGATGGACATCGGGCACGCTGCGGACCGGGAATGCATCATCCTGCGTGACGATCAAGGACAGAACCTTGAGTATGAAGACACTGAGGTCACTCAACGGATGCGTCGCGATCTGCGGGCTTACAACGACCTGTTAAGCAGAACCTTCATTGACCTTCCGTCGATCGAAGAGCCTTACATCGAAAGAGAGATCAACGTCGGTGCGCGTGCCGGAGACCGAATTCGTGTGTCGTTCTTTCCGGGAGCCAAGTTTGTTCGCCGTGTCTTCTCGCGCGGTGACTGGAATTGCAACGGACGCTTCTACGGCGGTTGGTGGCAACAGATTGGTTCCGAGCTTCGCAAGCACATCCACATCAACGGCGTCCCGACAGTGGAGGTCGACTTCAAGGCTCTTCACGTCAACATCCTGAGCTTGGAAAACGGTGCCGAGCTGGACGGCGATCCGTACGATCTGACAGACGGCTTTCTGGAAGGGGTCGACCGCAAAGACCAGCGGGGTTACCTCAAGTCACTCGTCCTCACCGCCATAAACGCCGCGAATGACCGCGCGGCCTATCAGGCCTTTCGCGACGGTTACCCGGCGAAGGACCGGGCCAAAGGATTTCGGAACACCGACCTCGAGCGCCTGTTGAACGCGTTCATCGAGCGGACGCCCCAGTTGCGGGGAACGCTATTCAACGACCAAGGCATTCGCTTGATGAATGTGGACTCTCGAATCGCGGAGGGTGTTTTGAAGGCGGCGGTCGAGCAGAATCTACCGGTATTGTGCGTCCACGACAGCTTCATCGTCGACTATCGGCAAGTGAAACCGTTGAAAGCCTTGATGGCGCGGGAGTCGGAACGAGTGGTGGGACACCCGCTGCCGATTGCCAACGACTGGATGGGTTGGGATGAAGTGCCCGAGGAGAGAAGGGAGGATTACGCCGAGATGAGGCGGCTCGAAACGAAGCGTGGCTCTCTGGAGCGTCGTGCTTTGTTCGAGGCGGCGGTGGTGAGAGACTCGTGAGCGATAGGATTGGTGGACCACTCCAGCTTGCTAGTCGAACGACGGTATCGATGCCAATAGGTGGATGCTGCGCGTAGCACGAATGTCCGGTGTCTGAGGCCTTCAAACGTTCTAGACCTTGCACGTGGCTCGCCACTTGGGTCACATTCGGCCAGCCCTAAGTTCGAGGAAAGCTGATGACCTATGGCGATTTCGGTGAACCTGAGATTCCTGACGACCTTTTTGAATGTGCACTATTTCTAAGAAACAACATCGTTGGCCTGACGACCCAAGGGGGGTCGGAGACCGAGTACAAACTGGCCAGAAAAAGGTTAATGGAAGACACGGCGAGCAAACGGCTTCTGCCGAGCTTTGTGCGCTTCTCAAATGACGCCGCCTCTGTGCAGTCATCATTGTCGAGCGTTGCAAGTGGTCCTGGTTCTTGGGCTATTCGCCGAGGCCACGTTACTGATGCTTTCGTACCGCTATTGACCTTTCTAGAGGCAGGTGGCGGTGCGGCAGACGCGACGATCACAGACGGTCTTGATGTCTATGATGCTCCTGCTGTCCAAGCTTTTTGGGCGAAGGCACTGGACAGACGAACAACCGACCCGGACGGCGCCGTTACCGCCGCAAGTACGTTACTTGAGGAGGTCTGCAAACACGTCATTGAGGACAGCGGTGCGCAGTGGGATGCAAGATGGAATGTGCCGAAACTCTATTCTGAAGCAGCAAAGATCTTAAAGCTCGCACCATCGCAGCACCAGGAGGAAGTGTTCAAAACGATTTTGGGAAACTGCCAGAGTGTCGTTCAGAGCATTGGTTCTCTGCGCAACAAAGGTGGTGATGCCCATGCTGGGGGTCGCTCACGAGTTCCGTTCAAGCCGCGTCACGCCGCTTTGACGGTTAACCTTGCTGGGTCCATGGCACTTTTTCTCATCGAAACTTGGCACGCGAGAGTTGAGGAACAACGGGCAACGATTAAGTCGTGTAACAGTCCTGAAGCAGACATTCGCGCAGAAGCAGCAACGGCAGCATCGTCCCGCATTCCGACCGTTCATCTGACCTCTCCCTCCCCTTCTTCCTCGACGAACCACTCGCCCCACACCTCCGCCACCACCCGACTCACCTCCGGATGGTCGGACCAGCGGTGAACGTCCAAGGGTCGTGAGTGACGTGGGTCGATGGGTGCCATGAGTGATCTTTAGCACGTGGATTGTCGCGGACCCAGCTAGGAGTCTTTCATCCAGGTTAGTTAAGTTAGTGGTGAGTAGTAATGAAACTACAACCTCCTCCACACCTCCCCTATCCCTCTTCCCATTACTTATCCGTATTCCCCCTAGGGTCTTCCAGTACTAACCCCAATTACCGGGCTGCCTCTGACGTCCCGCGTGGGAGAGGTCCTCGCCGAGCAATCCGGGGCGTCACCCGAGCCGCCCGCCAGCGGGGGCAGTAACCGGGGCACTTTCGCGCTTAACACAGCCCGCGCGGCTCATCGGATCAAGGATCGGGAAGACTTGGCTGGGGTGGTAGGATTCGAACCTACGGTACACGGTACCAAAAACCGATGCCTTACCACTTGGCTACACCCCAACGTGCCGCGCTAATTACTCTGGACCTTGGCGCGGTTCAAGGGTGCTTGGTAAAAAAAACACCTGCTCGTGTGTTTCGGTCATTATGTTTCTGAAATTACTTTGGAATCCTTCACATAATTGGCTGCATCATTCAAAGGTTTCGCTGGCTTTGACACCCCAGAGTGCAGTTTTGGGGACCCATCCGTCGTATCCCGCAGCCGAGATCGCGCACCAGTCAGGCTTGCATTCCTCGACTCGGGCGATGACGCCTTGCTCCAGTCGCGCCACAACCATTGTATCCGGCTCAGGCTTGACCAGAAGATCCAGCATCTCGACTTCGACACTTGCTGTGCGTACGCCTGACAAGAGCGTGTAATGCACCCAACCGCCTGCGCCATCGCGGTCACGCACCCGCCGCCAATGGCCATGCTCTGCCGTGATCTCGAGCGGCATATCGCGGCGCTTAAAGATCCAGTCAATCCGATGCGTCAGGCTGGGCCCCCGGCGCACATTCCCCTCGGCGGCCTTCATCGACACAAAACGCGGTAGAGGTAGGTTTGTGACAGGACCACGGTCTTCGGCGGTGGCGGCCAGCGGACCGACAAATATCAACGTAAAAACGGCCGCAAGACCTGATTTCATCACTGTCATTCGATTTCTGCCCGACAAATTGCAAGGGGGTTCTTGTGCCCCGCTCTTTCCTGCGCCACTCTGGCAGCAACGCGCCTGAAAGGAAAGTTTTAAGGAGGGCTTCATGCCATCTGCACGCCTGAGTGTTGTCGTTACGCGACGCCTGCCTGAACCGGTGGAGACGCGGATGCGTGAACTGTTTGATGTCCGATTGCGCGAGACAGATGCGCCAATGACTCGCGAGGAACTGGCGCGTGCCGTCAGGGACGTCGATGTGCTGGTCCCAACGCTATCGGACCGGATTGATGCCAGCCTGATCGCGCAGGCCGGGGACCGTCTGAAACTCATCGCCAACTACGGGGCAGGGGTTGATCACATTGACGTAGGCACCGCGCGCCAGCATGGAATTCTCGTATCAAACACACCGGGAGTGTCCGCTGATGATACTGCGGATATGACCATGGCCCTGCTTCTTAGCGTAACGCGACGCTTGCCCGAGGGCTTGGCAGTAATGCAGTCTGGTGACTGGCAGGGTTGGTCGCCGACAGCTTTGCTGGGTGGCCGGGTTGCTGGGCGGCGTCTGGGTATTCTTGGCATGGGGCGGATCGGACAGGCAGTGGCGCGGCGCGCCGCCGCCTTTGGCATGCAGATCCATTACCACAATCGCCGCCGGTTGCGTCCCGAAACCGAAGAGGCCTTGCAGGCAACCTATTGGGAGAGCCTCGATCAAATGGTGGCGCGGATGGATGTGCTCAGCATCAACTGCCCGCACACGCCTTCCACCTTTCACCTGATGAATGCGCGGCGGCTCAAGTTGATGAAGCCCGACGCGGTGATCGTCAACACGTCACGCGGCGAGGTCATCGACGAGAATGCCCTGACGCGCATGCTGCGGGCAGGTGAAATCGCGGGTGCCGGGCTTGATGTCTACGAGCACGGTGCGGACATCAATCCCCGATTGCGAGAACTCAAGAATGTGGTTCTCTTGCCGCATATGGGATCGGCCACTCTCGAAGGTCGGATCGAGATGGGCGAAAAGGTCATCATCAACATCAAGACCTTTGACGATGGGCATCGCCCGCCTGATCAGGTTGTGCCCTCAATGCTCTGAGCGCTCGCCTTTGGCTGCAATTCCTCTTATGACGGCGCAATGAGCCAATCAGAGCCTTTTGAGATATTTCTCGCCGCACCACCGGGGCATGAAAACGCCCTTGCCGAAGAGGCTATTGAGCACGGGTTCGGTCCGGTCACAATCCTGCCTGGAGGGGTCAGTTTCGTGGGGCTCTGGCCCGATGTATGGCGGGCAAATCTGGAATTGCGCGGTGCGGGGCGGGTGCTGGCGCGGATTGGCTCGTTCCGCGCCTTTCATCTGGCGCAACTTGACAAACGCGCGCGCAAATTCGAGTGGGCCGCGCATCTGCGCGCCGATGTCCCGCTGCGCGTCGAAGTCACGTGTCGAAAGTCCAAGATCTATCACGCTGGAGCCGCCGAAGAGAGGATCGTCAAGGCGATCACCGAGACGCTTGGCGCGCAAGTGCATGATGAGGCGGCGCTGCGCCTCATGGCCCGGATCGAGGATGATCTGGTGACCTTCAGCCTTGATACCTCGGGCGAGCCGCTGCACCGGCGCGGCTACAAAGAAGCGGTTGGCAAGGCCCCAATGCGCGAGACCCTCGCGGCGCTTTTCCTGCGGCAATGCGGCTATGACGGGCGCGAGCCGGTTCTCGATCCGATGTGCGGCTCGGGGACCTTTCCTATTGAGGCGGCAGAGATCGCGACGGGGCGTCACCCCGGGCGGGCGCGCCGCTTTGCGTTTGAAGATATGGCCGCGTTTGAGTCTGTGGCTTGGGCGGCGATGTCGCATCCCGCAGGCGCGCGTGAGACACCTTTGAGATTTTTCGGCTTTGATCGCGACGCAGGCGCCGTTCGTATGGCGTCCGAGAATGCGGAGCGCGCAGGGGTGGATGGGATCACGCAGTTTACCTGCCAGCCGCTATCGGCGTTGACCCGACCGGACGGGCCACCGGGGTTGGTGATAGTCAATCCGCCCTATGGTGCGCGTATTGGCAACCGCAAATTGCTCTTCGGCCTCTATGCCAGCTTGGGCGATGTTCTAAAGCGAGAAATGAAGGGTTGGCGCGTGGGACTCGTCACGAGCGACGCAGGCCTTGCGAAGACGACCGGTCTGCCCTTCTTGCCACCGGGACCGCCGGTGGCGCATGGTGGGCTCAAGGTGACGCTCTGGCGGACCGATCCACTCTAGGGAGACCGACGATGCGCGCGCTTGTTCTGGCTGTTGGGGTACTCTTTTGCGGTCCGGGTCTGGCGCAACAGACCGCTGATACGGTCGCGCCGGAGGGCGCCGGGGCAGGGGCAGTGCAAGTGCCTCCGATGTTGGAGGCGGCACAGGCCGCCAAGGACGCAGGTCGTCCGGTCGAAGCGCAGACTTGGATGATCGCTGCCGCGCATCCCCTGGCGGTTGAGGCCGGCGCTCGTGTGTTGGCGGCGGGCGGAACTGCTGCGGACGCCATGGTGTCCGTCCAAGCCGTGCTTGGTCTGGTTGAGCCGCAAAGTTCTGGTTTGGGTGGTGGGGCCTTCCTTGTTTGGCATGATGGCCAAAGCGGAAAAATCACCACATTGGACGGGCGCGAAACAGCGCCACTTGCCGTTACACCGACACTCTTTCAGGATGAGGCCGGGGAGCCGTTGCAATTCTTTGATGCGGTCGTGGGCGGACGATCCGTCGGCACACCCGGCACGCCCGCGCTCATGGCCGACGCACATGCCCGGTGGGGGCGTGCCGATTGGTCAGGGCTTTTCACCGATGCGATACGGCTGGCCGAGGATGGATTCCCGGTTAGCCCGCGTCTGGCTGGTTTGATTGCCGCGGATGCAGACCACTTGAAGGTCTTTGCGGAAACCCGCGATTATTTCCTGCCGGATGGCGCGCCGCTCACAGCGGGGCAAATCTTGCGCAATCCGGACTATGCCAATACCCTGCAGCTTCTTGCGCAGGAAGGTGTCAAGGCGTTCTACACCGGCGAGCTGGCGCTCGACATCGCAGAACGGGTGCAGCGCTCGGGTCGAAATCCGGGGGTCCTCAGTCCGCTTGATCTGGCGATCTACCGGGTCAAGGAACGACCTGCTATATGCACGCCGTATCGCGGCTTTGAGGTTTGCGGCATGGGCCCACCCTCGTCGGGGGCAATCACTCTGGGGCAAATTCTTGGGCTCTTGGAGTCGTTTGATCTGGCAGCCCTTGGCTCTGATAGCGCTGAGGCTTGGCGCCTGATCGGTGATGCCAGCCGCTTGGCCTATGCAGACCGGGGGCGCTATCTTGCGGATAGCGATTTCTTGCCTGTTCCGCTCAAAGGTTTGCTCTCACCTGACTACCTGAAATCCCGTTCTGATCTCTTGAAGGGTGACGATGCCCTGCCAGAGGTCTCGCCGGGCACCCCCGAATTCGACCATGCTCTAAACTGGGCCGATGATCAGTCACTGGAACTGCCCTCAACGTCGCATATTTCGATTGTCGATAGTGATGGCAATGCGCTCTCGATGACCACGACCATCGAGAATGGCTTTGGTTCGCGCCTTTTGGTGCGGGGTTTCCTGCTCAACAACGAGTTGACCGATTTCTCATTTGCCACCCATGAGAGCGGTGTGCCCATTGCTAATGCGGTGGCTCCGGGCAAGCGACCACGGTCTTCTATGACCCCGACCATCCTGCGCCGTGACGGGCGGCCTGTGCTCATTCTCGGCAGTCCGGGCGGTAGCCAGATTATTGGCTATGTGGTCAAGACAATCATCGCTTGGGTGGATTGGGGTATGGATGTGCAAGAGGCGGTCAGCCTGCCGCATCTGGTCAATCGTTTTGGTCCCTATGACATCGAACCCGAGGCAAGCGCGCTGGCGGAGCCACTGACTGCCATGGGCTTTGAGGTCCGGGAGACCTCCCTCACGTCTGGGCTGCATGTGATCGAACAGGGCGCGCGTTTGTTTGGCGGCGCGGATCCTCGCCGTGAAGGGCTCGCTTACGGCAAGTGAAGGTTTGGGTGCTCGACCTATGCCGAAACGCAAAGTCGCAATCATCTGGCCTAAAATACCTCGGGGATTCGGCGGCAGTGCCCCCGGTCTGTTTAGCCTTCGGCGAGATCTCGAAGGATCGGACAATCTGGGCGGGCGTCACCGGCGCATTCCCGCACCAGATGGCGCAAGGTAGCCTGCATGGATTGCAACTGAGCGATTTTGTCCTCAATCTGCGCCAAATGCTCTTCAGCCAAATGTTTGACATCACCGCTCGCGCGGTCCTGATCCTCGTAGAGCGCCAGGAGCTTGCGACAATCCTCGATAGAGAAGCCCAAGGCGCGGGCCCGGGCCAAGAATGCCAGCTTGTGGATGTCGCTCTTGCGAAAGGCTCGGTAACCGTTGCTTTCACGCAGAGGACGGATGAGTCCGATGTCTTCATAGTAGCGAATGGTCTTGGCAGGCAGGCCGGTTTCTCGTGCCACTTCTGAAATGTTCATGCTGTGCCCTCCATAGCCGGGTGCAGACGCTTGAGGCGCAGCGCGTTCGACAGAACAAAAACGGACGACAGGGCCATCGCGCCCGCCGCAAGCATGGGCGAGAGCATCGTGCCCGTGGCCGGATAGAGCACGCCTGCCGCCACCGGGATCAAGGCCGCATTATAGGCAAAGGCCCAAAAGAGGTTCTGCCGAATATTGCGCAGGGTGCGATGTGACAGATCGAGTGCGTTCACCACCCCGATCAGATCACCCGACATGAGGACCACATCGGCCGCCTCAATCGCCACATCGGTGCCGGTGCCCACGGCAATGCCCACATCGGCTTGTGCCAATGCTGGTGCGTCATTGATCCCGTCTCCCACAAAGGCCAGCACGCCAAAGCGCTCTTGCAGCGCTCGCACCGCCGCCACCTTGCCATCGGGCAGAACCTCTGCTTCGACATGGTCGATCCCCAACTCTTGGGCTATGGATTGAGCAGTGGCCGTGCTATCGCCGGTGATCATGGCTGTCTTGATGCCCTTGGCGTGCAAGGCCTCGATCACCGCGCGACTTGTCGGCTTGACCGCGTCCGCCACGCCAAGCACTGCGGCGAGTTTCCCGTCTATCGCAATATAGATGGCCGTCTGTCCCGCCGCGGCCAGGCTTTGCGCGGCGTCAGTCAATGCGCCTGTTTCAATCGCCTCACGGGTCATCAGGCGTGCGGAACCTATCACCAATGCGTGACCTTCTACCTCTGCAATTATGCCATGCCCGGCAATTGCCTGAAACGTCTTGGCCTGCGGAATGTCCACCCCCCGGCGGGCCGCTGCATCTTCGATGGCGCGCGCAATCGGATGCTCGGACTTGGATTGCGCGGCTGAGGCCAGTCGCAAAATGTCGTCCTCAGTCCGCTCCGCGGCCAGAGAGATGCGCGTTACTTCGGGCTTGCCGCGCGTCAGGGTGCCGGTTTTGTCAAAGGCTACGATCTGCGCCTCGTCCAGCCGCTGCAAGGCCTCGCCTTTGCGAAAAAGTACACCGAGTTCTGCCGCACGCCCGGTGCCCACCATGATCGAGGTGGGCGTCGCCAAACCCATCGCACAGGGGCAGGCGATGATCAGGACCGAAACTCCAGCCACCAGCGCGTGAGTGAGAACCGGTTGAGGCCCGAGGATCAACCAAACCGCAACCGTCAGCAGCGCAATCGCGATCACCACGGGCACAAAGATCCGCACCACCCGGTCCGCCAATGCCTGAACCGGCAGCTTGGCCCCTTGTGCCTCTTCGATCATCGATACTATCTGTGCCAGCACCGTATCGTGTCCCACTGCGGTCGCACGGAAACTCAGGGCACCCGCACCATTCACGGTGCCGCCCACGACAGCATCGCTTGGCCCTTTGGCCACCGGTGCGGGTTCACCTGTGATCATCGACTCGTCAATATAAGAGGAGCCTTCGACCACTTCTCCGTCAATTGCCACCTTTTCTCCGGGTCTCAAGTGAATGATGTCACCAACCGCGACCTCTTCTATTGGCAGGTCGGTGATATTGCCTTTGCGTTCGACACGGGCGGTTCTTGGTTGCAGCCCGATCAGGCGCTGAATAGCTGCCCCGGTGCGGCCCTTGGCACGAGCCTCAAGCCAGCGGCCGGTCAGAATCAACGTGACGATCACCGCTGCGGCCTCAAAATAGACAGCGCTACTGCCCTGAGGGAGGAATGCAGGCAGGAAGAGTGCCACGGTCGAATAGGCCCAGGCCGCAGACGCGCCCAGTGCCACGAGGCTGTTCATGTCCGGAGCGACCTTGAGCAATGCAGGGACACCGAGCCGATAAAACTGCCGCCCGGGCCAGATCAAGACCATCGTGGTGAGCACGAACTGTACCAGCCATGAGGTGGTCATGCCAATCGTGTCCATAATCAGAGCGTGCATGCCCGGGATCACATGACTGCCCATTTCCAACACAAAGACCGGCAGGGTCAGCAATGCGGCAGTCCAGACCTGCCGTCGCGCCTGGCCGATCTCAGCCCTGCGCCGCGCGGCCTGATCTTCTCCGTGGTCATCTTTCATACGGGAGGGATAGCCCGCTTCGGTCAAGGCACGAACCAGAACGCCAGCATCAGTGCTGCCAGGGAGATATCGGACATAGGCAGTCCCATTCGCCAGGTTGACCCGTGCCTCAAGCACAGCGGGCAGCGCGTTCAGCGCCGCCTCGGCCCGGGCCACACACGATGCACAACTGAGCCCAGAGACGGTGAGAGAGATGGTTTCTTCGCGAGCCGGATAGTTTGCCGCGCGCAGGGCCCTCGCGATGTCGGTGGCGCGGGCGTCATGCAGTACCATATGCGCTTGCCCATTGGCGAAATTGACGGAGATGTCGCTCAGCCCTGGCACGCCGCTAAGCGCGCGCTCAGCCCGTCCGGCACATCCCGCACAGCTTAGCCCCTGCACTTCGATTCTCAGTCCTGCACCACCAGACATGACGATTCCTTTGCTATTCTGGTGAAGAGATAGGGATTCCAGTCACTGTAAGGTCAAGAGCTCGTGCCTCAAACGTTGAAAAACAGGGCCATTTGAAGAAAAAACAGGCGCTGCGAAGAAAATTTCATTTTTCTGTAAAAAAGGGGTTGCGACTCTTCTGGGGTAACCGTAAATACCCCTTCACCGGCGCTGCTGAGGCGGTTGTTGGGACGCGGGACGGACTTGGGGCGGTGCTCTTGGGAAGACTGCGGGACGGACTTCGGAGGTAAGGTTGGCGGGTTGCGCTAGGTAGATTGGCGCTTCCGGTTGATTTTGTCTCGACGCTCTTTGAAAATTTGGTAACTGAAGAGATATGTGGGCGGTTTGGTTCATTTCGATGGATCAACGTCTGTATATCAACGCTCTTAGGGTTTCGGCCCGATGATGGAGTGTCAGCTTCACTGTCTTGTATGGACTTCGTTTCTTTGGAAACGATGTACATCAGACAGATGACTTTCAATGCGGTCGTTTCCTTAGCCGGGTCGACCATGCTGCGGAGCGATTGGGGGTAGATTTATCTGCACTCAAGTAGCGAAGCGGTAGTGCATTGAAGATGTGCAGAGGTTCGAACGTCAAGGATACGCGGAAACGCGTTTCAACTTGAGAGTTTGATCCTGGCTCAGAACGAACGCTGGCGGCAGGCCTAACACATGCAAGTCGAGCGAGATCTTCGGATCTAGCGGCGGACGGGTGAGTAACGCGTGGGAACGTACCCTCTTCTGCGGGATAGCCACTGGAAACGGTGAGTAATACCGCATACGCCCTTCGGGGGAAAGATTTATCGGAGGAGGATCGGCCCGCGTTGGATTAGGTAGTTGGTGGGGTAATGGCCTACCAAGCC